>JACZKT010000410.1 GCA_014859905.1 Rubrivivax sp. | reverse complement strand
CCGACATTCAATTGGACCTGGCCACGGCATACGGGTCACGACGTTGTGCAGCGGGTGTCTCTGCTACGAGCCTTTGTGCAGCCAATGTTGGCCAGCAGGTGGCCACATAGCAGACGGTCGTCTACGACAGCAACTGGCCGGGACCGGGTTTCCCCGGGGGTCGCCGCAAGCTGACTTTGACCAGCAGGGCCATCGCGCGCCGAAAGTCAGCTTCCTGCCGCCGCCTCGTACTCACACTGGCGGCCAATTGCGGGCACTGGCGGCGGGCAGATCTATGGCGATTCGACACGAGCTGTTGAACCCAGCAAGGCGGCGAGTCCATGGGCCGACCGTTGTCCAGACAACTGGCGCACCCTTCTGTTGCGCGGCACCGGAGTGTTGTTGAAGGGCTCCTCGACCCCGGGCGCACCAGCAGTCGTTGGATCTCGCGCGTGCCTTTGCCATCGCTTGCCATCTGCGATGGGATCGTCAACTCATACGGGAAGGGCCGTTTCGTACTTGACCTGCTTGAGCGCAAAGCTTGAACGGATGCTGGCCACACCCTTGATCTTGGAGAGGCGCTCGACGATGAATCGTTCCAGGGCCTGCACGTCGGCCACTACCACGCGCAGCAGGTAGTCGGCATCGCCGGTCATCAGGTAGCATTCCATCACCTCGGGGTAGGCGATGATGGCCGCCTGGAAGGCGTTGAGCGACTTCTCCACCTGCTGCTCCAGGCTGACCTGGATGAACACGCTCACGGCTAGACCCACCTTCAGTGGGTCTAGCAAGGTCACGTGGCGGCTGATCACGCCCGAGGCCTCCAGCGCGCGCACCCGTGCCAGGCAGGGTGATGCCGACAGGCCCACACGCTGGGCCAGTTCGGCGTTGGTGATCTTGGCGTCGGCCTGCAGCACGTGCAGGATGCGCTTGTCGATGGCGTCGAGCTTCGGGTGCGGCATTCCGTGCTTTCCCTGTGGCGTGTGGCAGCAGATTTTGCTGTACATGACCCAGTGGTCGTACGCGAGACGCAGTATCTGCGTGACAGGGCCGGCTACGCTGGCGGGTTCCCGGGGCCGCCTGGGCCAAAGCCACACAGACACACCATGAGCATCGCACCGCCGCCCACCGAGACTGCCTCGTCCGCCGACATCGACCCCGCCGAAACCACCGAGTGGCTGGAGGCACTGAACTCGGCTCTTGCCAGCAGCGGCGCCAGCCGCGGCCTGTTTCTGCTGGACCAGTTGCAGCAGAAGGCGCTGGAGCTGGGCATCGTGCCCACGGCGCAACCCTTCTCGGCCTACCGCAACACCATCGCGCTGGACCGCCAAGGTGCCTACCCCGGCAACCTGGCCATCGAAGAACGGCTCACGGCCATCATGCGCTGGAACGCGCTGGCCATGGTGATGCGCGCCAACCAGGCCTATGGCGACCTGGGTGGCCACATTGCCAGTTATGCATCGGCCGCCGAGATCTTCGAGGTTGGCTTCAACCACTTCTTCCGCGGCAGTGCCGACGGCCAGCGCAGCGACCTCGTCTACTTCCAGCCGCACTCAGCCCCAGGCGTCTACTCGCGTGCCTACCTGGAGGGGCGCCTGTCGGAGGCACAGCTGGCCCACTACCGGCAGGAAGTGGGCGGCCAGGGCCTGTGCTCTTACCCACACCCCTGGCTGATGCCCGAGTTCTGGCAGTTCCCCACGGGCTCCATGGGCCTGGGGCCGCTGAACGCGGTGTACCAGGCCCGCTTCATGCGCTACCTGCAGGCGCGCGGCCTGCTGGACCCGCAGGGCCGGCGCGTCTGGGGCGTGTTCGGCGACGGCGAGATGGACGAGCCCGAGTCCATCGCAGGCCTGACGCTGGCCGCGCGCGAACGACTGGACAACCTCACCTTCATTGTCAACTGCAACCTGCAGCGCCTGGACGGCCCGGTGCGCGGCAACGGGCAAATCATCCAGGAGCTGGAATCGCTGTTCGCCGGCGCGGGCTGGAACGTCATCAAGGTGCTGTGGGGCAGCGAGTGGGATGCACTCTTCGCCCGCGATATGCAGCATGTGCTGCTGCGCGCGCTCAGCCGCACCGTGGATGGCCAGTACCAGACCCTCGGCGCCAACGACGGCGCCTACAACGTAGAGCACTTCTTCCGCCAGGACCCGGCGGTGCAGAGGCTCGTGGCGCACATGAGCGACGCCGAGATCGACCCGCTCAAGCGCGGCGGCCATGACCTGCGCAAGCTGCACGCAGCCTTTGCGGCGGCACGCGACCACGCCGGCAGGCCCACCGTGATCCTGGCCAAGACCAAGAAGGGTTACGGCATGGGCGGCATGGGCGAGTCGCGCATGACCTCGCACCAGGCCAAGAAGCTGGACGAAGACGCGCTCAAGGCCTTCCGCGACCGCTTCGCGCTGCCCATGAGCGATGAGTCGGTGACGCAGCTGCAGTTCTACAAGCCCGCCGACGACAGCCCCGAGATGCGCTACCTGCGCGAGCGCCGCGCCGCGTTGGGCGGGCCGTTGCCGTTGCGCAATGGCGCCAGCCCCGTGCTGCCGGTGCCACCCCTGGCAGCCTGGGGCGGCTTTGCCCTGCAGGCCGACGGCAAGGAGATGTCCACCACCATGGCCGCCGTGCGCATGATGGGCAGCCTGCTGAAGGATCCGACGCTGGGCCCGCGCATCGGTAAGCGTTCCGCGAACGACAGCCTTGCGTGGCCGAATACAGTGTGCTGAGGTCCGCGCTACGCGACCACGGGGACAGGCGGCGAATCCGCTATGGCGGCATTGCCGGGCGGCCGCCAGTTGTGCGGCAGCAGTTGCGCCA
>JACZKT010000409.1 GCA_014859905.1 Rubrivivax sp. | reverse complement strand
GCGCAGAACCAGCCCCAGCCGAAAATCACGGCACAAATCCGTCACACCATAGCCAAACAGGTTAGCGACTTGCGTCGCTAACCTGTTGTTTTATATGGCTCCCCGACCTGGGCTCGAACCAGGGACCTACGGATTAACAGTTTGCTTCTACCGTGTTTTCCGGGACTTCCCGGGATTTCCTGGGACGGGCAAAAACCGTTACGGATCAATAGGTTACGATGTTTTAGTTGTTCCAGTCGGTCCCGATCGATAGCATCCGAGTTCAGGATTTTTCGGACACCAGTCGGACACGGAACCCGCAGATGCCGCTCTTGACCGTCAGAGCGATCGACGCCCACAAGCCCCGCGCGCAGGCCTACAAGCTCACGCTCGACCGCGGCTTGCAGTTGCGCATCGCGCCGGACGGGGCGCGCACCCTGCTGGTCCGCTACACCGTCAAAGGGTCAGAGGTCGAGCGCCAGTACCGGCTATCGCAGGAGTACGGCGAAGGACCTGGCCAGCTGAAGCTCGCCGCCGCCTGTGCCGAAGCGGCTCGCATCCGGGCCCTTGCGCGCGACGGCGTCGACTGGCCGGCACAGGAGGAAGCGCGTCTACGGGCAGAAGTGGCCGCGCGCGAGCAGGCGGACCGGCAGGACGGACTGACGCTGGCGAAGGCGCTTCGTGAGTACGTCGAGAAGAAGCGGCGCGCGAAGGATGGTCTGGCGCTGAAAGCGCGCACGAAGGCGGACTACCTCGCCATGCTGGAGCCGGGCAGGACATCCAAGGCCGGCAAGAAGTTCTCCGACGGCGGGCTGTTTCCGATCGCAGAGCGGCTGCTGTCCAAGCTCACTGCCGATGACATCCGCGGCGTTCATTCGGCACTGCTGAAGCGATCGGAACGCGAAGCCACATACGCGATGCAGGTCCTGCGCGCAGTGTTGCGCTGGCACGGCGTCGTGGTGCCGGGCAATCCGTTGGGGCGGGATACCGCCGGGCGAGATCGGATCGTGCTCGCACCCGCCAAGGGCAACCCTTCGCCGATCCCGCCGGAACGTCTGGGCGCCTGGTGGCGTGCGTCGGCCATCGTGCCGTCCAGGGTCGCCGCCGACTACTACCGCTTTCAACTGCTCACCGGATGTCGAGGTGGCGAAATCCACGGCGACAAGCGCTACGGCTACGAGCCGATCAAGGTCGGTGACGTCGACCTCGCCGCCGGCAAGATCGTCCTGCGAGACACGAAGAACAGGAGCGATCACAAGCTGCTGCTCTCCCGGCAAGCGCTGGAGATCGCCGCGCGGCACTGCTCGGGCCGCAAGCCCGAAGATCCGCTGTTCCCGATCGTCGATGCGCGCAAGACGCTGGCCTGGATCAACACACGGACTGGCACGACCGTTCAGGGGCACGGTCTGCGAGCGACGTTCGCGAGCGTCGCTGAAGAGCTCGTCTCGGGCGGCGCGCTGAAGCGGATGTTGAACCACGCCACTGGGGGAGACGTCACCTTGGGTCACTACGTTGGCAAGAGCGAGACGCAGCTGCGCGCCGCCTGGCAAGCGGTCGCGGACTTCATCGACGCGGAGGCGGCCAAGGAAGCTCAGCCGGCGCCCGCGCTGCCTGTACGTTCCCGCCTGCGCGCACAGCGCGGCGGCACCGCGCCCGCAGTCGCGACGCGTCGTCGCCGATCGCGCGGAGCGCTGGCGCCTTCGAGCGAAGGTGCCAGCTCGCAGTCAATATCCGAACGGGTATAATTCGTGAGCGATCAACGTAGGCCGTTGTTCTGGGAAGGCTCCTCGAAGAAGGACTTCAAGGCGTTCCCGGTCGATGTCCAGAAGGACATGGGTGTGGCCCTGTTCATCGCGCAGTTGGGACGCACCGCAGGCTCGGCGAAGCCCTGGAAGGGTCTGGGATCAGGCGTCTATGAGCTGGTGGAGGACCATCGAGGTGACACGTTTCGGGCGGTCTACGTGGTGCAGGTGGCTGAGGCGGTGCACGTGTTGCATGCGTTCCAGAAAATGTCGAAGTCCGGCATTGCGACGCCGCAGCCGGACGTCGAGTTGGTCGAGAAGCGGTTGAAGGCAGTTCTCGCTCGCTACGGGCTTGGTCGGGGGTGACATGGATAGCAAGCGCAGTCTCAAAGGCACCGATAACGTCCTCGTCGACCTCGGGTTCGAAGACGCGGAAGAGCTGACGGCCAAGGCCTCGCTCGCCGTGAAGTTGAACGACCTGATCGAGAAGCGCGGTCTCAGCCAGACCGAAGTCGCCGCGATCACCGGGATGACCCAACCTAAGGTGTCTCAGGTGCGGCGCTACAAGCTCCAGAACATCTCGCTCGAGCGCCTGATGCAGGCCTTGGTTTCGCTGGACCAACGGGTGGAGATCGTGGTTAGGCCGGCGCGAAGTGCGCACGGGCCTGGCATCACCGTGGCTGCCTGAGGCAAGATGCGCATAGGCGGCCCCCGAGGGGGCTGATCGCTTCGTATCAGCGGCGGTGCGAAAGTGAGCCGTGAACATCTATCTGCGGCTGCCCCGTAAGCTGCCGCCCAGGAGCACCGGCTACCGGCCAGTTGCTGTCGTAGACGACCGTCTGCTATGTGGCCACCTGCTGGCCAACATTGGCTGCACAAAGGCTCGTAGCAGAGACACCCGCTGCACAACGTCGTGACCCGTATGCCGTGGCCAGGTCCAATTGAATGTCGG
>JACZKT010000408.1 GCA_014859905.1 Rubrivivax sp. | reverse complement strand
GGCCTGGCCGGCGCGCTGCTCGTGGGCGCCGGTGTGGCGGTGGCGCTGGCCGCCGCCCTGGGCAAGCCGGCGTTGGGCGTGCACCACCTGGAAGGCCATCTGCTGTCGCCCTTCCTGGGCGATGAAGCCCCGGACTTCCCCTTCGTCGCGCTGCTCGTCTCTGGCGGCCATACGCAGTTGATGCAGGTCGATGGTGTCGGCCGCTACACGCTGCTGGGCGAGACCATCGACGACGCCGCCGGCGAAGCCTTCGACAAGAGTGCCAAGCTGCTCGGCCTGGGTTATCCGGGCGGGCCGGCGCTGGCGCGGCTGGCCGATTTCGGCGACGCGGATGCCTTTGCGCTGCCGCGGCCGCTGCTGCACAGCGGCAACCTCGACTTCTCATTCGCCGGTCTCAAGACGGCGGTGATGACGCAGGCGCGCAAGCTGGGACCCAACATCTGCGAGCAGGGACGCGCCGACCTGGCCGCATCAACGCAGGCCGCCATCGTCGACGTGCTGGTGGCCAAGTCCCTGCGTGCCCTCCAGGACAGCGACAACTCCCGCCTGGTGGTGGCCGGCGGTGTCGGCGCGAACCTGCGCCTGCGCGAGAAGCTCGACGCCGGCGCCAAGCGCCTGGGCGCACGGGTCTATTACCCGCCGCTCGCGCTTTGCACCGACAACGGCGCGATGATCGCCCTGGCCGCCGCACTGCGCTGGCAGCACGGCCTGGCCGACCTGCGCCGCGACGGTGCCTTCGACGTACGCCCACGCTGGCCACTGCACGACGTCGGCGCGGCGGCAACTGCGGCTACCGGCCCCGCCGACAGCGCGCAGCCGGCGATCAGGCAACCTTGATCTGCGCCCTTGCAGCCGCGTTGCGCTTAGGCAGCGTGAGCGTCAGGACACCGTTTTCGAACTTGGCACCCGACTCGACCTGATCCACTTCCAACGGCAGCGAGAAGGTGCGTGCGTAACTCGTCAGCGAGCGTTCGCGCCAGACGACGCGGTCACCTTCCTTCTTCTCTTCCTTGTGCTGGCTCTGCGCCTGCACGGTGACATGGCGGCCGTCGATCATGACCTTGATGTCTTCCTTGGCCACACCGGGCATGTCGAGCTTCACGCTGTAGTCACGTTCGGACTCGGTCACATCCAGCGCCGGGCTGCGACTGGTAGCCCCTTCGGTAGGGGCCAGCGCGCCGAAAACGCTCTCGAAGCCATCGTCGAACAAACGGTCAAGACGACGCGACAGTTCACGCGATTCACGACTCATCGGAACGAGCAACATGATCCACTCCTAAAATTGGGTTGAGGCGCCGCAAACCTGAAATCACAGCACCCACCTGAATAATTTAGGTTCCGGTGCCGCTCCTTTCAAGACCGCCGCCCTTGACGGAGATCAAGCCCGACGCTCCAAGGCGGCCAGGTGCCGCATGAAACGGCCCGACTGAAAGTCCATCGATGCGCGACGCCATCCAGGCCCTGCCGGGCTCCCAGATCCGTGAAGTGGCCAACGCCGGCATCGGGCGCGACGACGTGCTCGCTTTCTGGTTCGGCGAGAGCGACGAAGTCACGCCCGAGCCCATCCGGCAAGCTGCGGCCGACTCGCTGGCGCGCGGCGAGACCTTCTATTCGCACAACCTCGGCCTGCCCGAACTGCGCCATGCCATCGCCGCCTACGCCAGCGCGCTGCACGGGCCGCTGGACGCCGGGCGCATTGCCGTCACCTCGTCGGGCGTGAATGCGCTGATGCTGGCCATGCAGATGCTGCTGGGCAGCGGTGACGAGGTGGTTGCGGTGGTGCCGGTGTGGCCCAACCTGACCGCGCAGCCGCTGATCCTGGGCGCCAACGTCGTGCGCGTGCCGCTGCGACCGCATGCCGGTGCGTGGCAGCTCGATCTGCAGGAGTTGCTGGCTGCGGTGACACCGCGCACGCGCGTGCTGCTCGTCAACGCGCCCAACAACCCCACCGGCTGGACGCTCACGCCGTCCGAGCAGCGGGCCCTGCTGGCGCACTGCCGCCGCACCGGCACCTGGATCGTGGCCGACGAGGTGTACGAGAGGATCCACTTCGGCGGCGCCGCAGGCGCCCTGGGGGCCGCACCCTCGGCAGCACCATCGTTCCTCGACATCGCAGCGCCCGACGACCGGCTGGTCGTCGTGCACAGCTTCAGCAAGAGCTTCCTGATGACCGGCTGGCGCCTGGGCTGGCTGGTGCTGCCGACCAGCGCGATGGAAGCCGTCGGCAAGCTGCTGGAATTCAACAGTTCCTGCGCACCGGTGTTCGTGCAGCGTGGCGGGCTGGCTGCGCTGGCGCTGGCCGACCGCTTCGTGCCCGGGCTCGTCGCGCGCCTGCAGGCCTGCCGCGACCGCCTGGTAAGGGGATTGCAGGCCTTGCCCGGCGTCACTGTGGCCAGCCCGCCGGGTGGCTTGTACGCCTTCTTCCGCGTCGAAGGCGAGGATGACTCGCTGGCCTTCGCCAAGCGGCTGGTGTCCGACCACGGGCTGGGGCTGGCAC
>JACZKT010000407.1 GCA_014859905.1 Rubrivivax sp. | reverse complement strand
AGGCGCCCGGCAGGCTCGGCGCCGCAACGCTCGCGCTGGAAAACGCGCCGGGCTGAGGCGCGGGCTCAGGCGGTCGCGGGCTGCGGCGGTGCGGCAGGCACCAGGCCGTATTGCGCCATCACCTCCAACAGCCGCGCCCGGTCCGGAGGCCCACCGGCGTTGACCACCGCGCCGACGTCGAGGAAGTACTGCACGCCGATGTCCGGCGTCAGCACGATCAGCGCCCGCGCGGGGCGGGTGCCCTCATTGCGGAAGCTGTGCACCGAACCGCGCGGCGTGGACATCCAGTCGCCCGGCCCGAGCTCGCGCGACACGCCGTCCACCGCGTAGCGCAACGAGCCCTCGAGCCCGTAGACGAACTCCTCGTTGTGCGTGTGGCTGTGCGGCGGCGGCACGTTGGCGCCCGGCGGCACGGTGAGCTCGAAAACACCCAGCCCCTGGCTCCGCGTGCCGTCGACCAGATACCGGATCTCCAGCTGCCCCACCTTGATCACTTCGTTGCCCATGGCCTTCTCCAGTTGTCGGAAGCGGTGAGCGGACTCTAGGTCGTTGCGAAGAGCGGATAAATCGCTTCTACTTCAACCCATTGTTGCTTGGATGTTACCAATGCGAGAGCGGCTGGCGGCGATGAGCGTGTTCGCGCAGGTGGTCGAGTCGAAGAGTTTCTCGGCCGCCGCGCAGAAGTTGGGCCTGTCCAAGTCGCTTGTGAGCCGCCAGGTGAGCGCGCTGGAACGCGCGCTCGCCGTCCGGCTGCTGAACCGCACCACCCGCCGCCTGAGCCTCACCGAGGCCGGGGCAGTCTTCCACGAGCACTGCGTGCGCATCGTGCGCGAGGCCGCCTACGCCGAGCAGCGGGTGACGCAGACCCAGTCGGAGCTCGCCGGGCTGGTGCGGCTGACCTGCGTCCAGCCTTTCGCGGTGCGCCACGTGGTGCCTGCGCTCGCCGAGTTCCAGCGGCGCTTTCCGGGGATCCGCGTCCGGCTGTCGTGCAGCAACCGCAGGCTCGACCTGGGCGATGAAGGCTACGACCTCGGCATCCGCATGTCGGCGCAGCCCGACCCGGAACTCGTCGCGCGCCGGCTCGCACCGAACCGCACCGTGATGTGCGCCGCCCCGTCCTACCTGGCGCAGCATGGCACGCCGATGGCAGTCGACGACCTCGCCGCGCACAACGCCGTGCTCTTTTCGCCGACGGTGTCCCGGGGTGGATGGACGCTGCAGCGCGACCGGGAACGCTTGGCCGTGGCGATGCCCTCCCGCTTTGAGTCCGACGACCCGGCCGTCGTGCACGAAGCCGTGCTCGCCGGGCTGGGAATCGGCGTGCTGCCGGCGTACGTCGCGGCGGACGACCTGCGGCGCGGGCGCCTCGTGCCCCTGCTGCGCGAGTTCCACGCGCTGCCGGAAAGCAGCATCCACCTCGTGTACCTGCCCAACCGCACGCTGCCTCGGCGCGTGCGCGCGCTGATCGACTTCCTGGTGGCACGCTTCGCGGCCGAGCCACCCTGGGAGGGTGGCTGGTAGCGCTGCCGCCCCAGGCCGCCGGGGCGGCCGCTGCGCGCACCTGCTCAGTGAGCTCGACCTTGACGAATAGGAATTTCAAGTACCCTCTGCAAGGGCCAGGACCAGGCCAAGACCGGGCCTGAGCACCTTGAAGGGCCTTGAAGCGCCTCGATGTTGCCGCGTCGACCACCGCACTACCCTGCACCGCAAACTCCTGGCCCGTTCCCCGAACACATCTGCAGCTTCTGACACAGGGTCACCCTGATGCCGCAAGCGTTGTGCCCACGGGACGCCCAGCCCCCCCGGGCCCGTTGGCCCGAGCCGACCCTGGCGAGAGGCAACAGCTGGCGCGTGCACCTGACGACGACGGATACGGCTCAGGCCGCGTGAGGCCGCGACGGACCGCGCGCCGGCCCCTCGAGCGGCAGTTGAGGATCCAAGCCCAGGCGGGTGAGGATCTCCTCGATCACTGGCCGCTGCACCATCGTCAAGATGAAAGTCAGCTCGCCCGGAAACCGCCTGTCGTCAGCTGCAGCTTCTGGCCGGCCGCCGGCAGCCATGAGCGGCCACTGCCGACCCTGAGCTTCAATCTGGACGGAAGCGGTCGATCAACAGCACAGATTGGGTCAAGCGAAGGCGTTCTCTCGGCCCAATTTGGGCACTAGCGGATACGCGGTCCGAACTGAACAATTGGCACCATCGCCCGCTGGGCGAAGAGGCCTTCGACGCAATCATGACTCTTCGTTCGCTTCGACCACACGACGGCTTGACGGCCGATGCGTGCGCGTCGAGCGTGGATGCCGAGGTGCCCAAGGACCGGGTACGGCTACCCCGAGCTCGAAATCGACGCCCTGCGAACCCTGGCGGTCGGGCGCCAAGCGGCACGCACCGGCCTGTTCAAGCGCACGCATCATGGGGCGCGTTGCATCGAGCGGTGCGGCCCGGCAGCCGATGCCAGCGACGACCGCACGCGGCATGGCGGCGAGAAGCAGAAGACCCTCGCATTCAGCACAGCGAATCTGGCCAGTTGGTCGCGGGCACGATGCGGGCGCTTCGAGCCGGGCCTCTTCGGTGAGGACATGACGCTCGACCAGTGGTGGTCTGCGCCGCGACCCGTTGACCGTTTGATGTTCGACGAGGTTTGCCTGCGGACCCCGTTCTCCCGCCCATTCCTTGCGCCACCCTGGCGGACTGCGTCCGAGATGCCGCTTTCGGCGCTTCGCCGCCGCCGGGCAGCCCGGACAGTACGCCCGTGTGCCACCGCCCGGGGCACCGTGCGCGCCGGCTTGCCGCCGTCGCGACCGTTGCCACTGCGGCTGCAGCCTGGTCTGCGCCCACCTTCGGCCCCTTGCCCGTTGTTTCACCAACGCCACCCTCACTGGCGCTGCCCGCCGCCGTCGAGGCCTTGCTGAGGGCCTACGAGCGCGCCTGGGCGGCGCGCGACACCGCCGCGGACCTCGGCGTCGTGGTGGGAGTGTTCGGTTTCGAGGCGGGCAAGCCGGAGCAGGGCAAGTTCGTGCTCGTACTGCAACGAGCGGCAGACGGCGCTTGGCAAATCGCAGCCGACATGGACAACATGAACCGGCTGCCGGGCGCAATGACACCGGCGGCGCCCGTGACGTCCGACCCTTCCCCCGTCGCGCAGTGACGACAAGAACCACGCGACCACCGATCCCATGTTCCCGACGCCCCGCCTGTGCTGTCGCCGCCGGGGGCTCGGCGATCTCGACGCCATCCATGCCGTCTATGGCGGTGCACTCGCCGTGCGCTGGGTCGGCGACGGCACACCCGCCACCCGCGAGGGCTGCGCGCAGAGGCTGCAGGCCACCGAGCGCAGCTGCGCGCCGCGCGGCTACGACATGATTGCGTTCGAGGCGCTGGACACCAGCACTGCGGCGGGTTCCTGCGGCCTCTGGCGTCCCGGTGGCCAGCCCGAGGTCGAGGTGAAGTGCGCGTTACTGCGCGAGTGCGAGGGCCAGTTGTTAGCCACCGAGGCGTTGGTCGCACGGCTCGCAATGAGGCTCAAGCGTGGAGGCTGCGGCGCATCGGCGCCACCTCGGCGCTCGAAAGCCGGGCGTCGCAGCACATGCGCGGCGAAGTGGGCGCGCGTTTCGGCCCTCTGCGCGACCATGGCGAAGGCCGCCGGAGCTGCGTCTTCGTCCGGCAGGCGCCGGATCGGGGCGGTGCGTCCTGCCGGACGAAGACGCAGCTCCGGC
>JACZKT010000406.1 GCA_014859905.1 Rubrivivax sp. | reverse complement strand
GGCCAAAGGTGCCGGCGTAGGCCAGCAACAGCGCCGCCAAACCCACTGCAGCGGCGCGCACGCCGGCTGCGGCAGAGTCGTTCCAGGCAGCGAGCAGGTGGCGCCAGCGGCCGGCGGTGGGGTCGTTCAAGGCAGACCCAGGGGTATCAAGAGACAGTGCTGCTCCAGTGAGCAGCGGCTCGTCGGCTGCAACTCACACCGCGAAGTCTGCCAGGGACCGGCCCGCGGCGATCGCGGCCTTGAGCCAGTTGGGCTGCAGACCGCGGCCCGACCAGGTTTCGCCCGTGGTGCTGTTGCGGTATTTGGCCGCGACCTTGCCGCTGGCTCGGCGTGGCGCCGCGGCCGCCCGGCTGCCGATATCCGCCAGCGTCAGGCCATATTCGGCCATCAAGGCCTTGACCTGTGCGATGGCTGCGCTGCGCTGCTCGCGCTGGGCGTCGGCGATCTGCTTTTCGAGAGCGGCCTTCTGCGCCAGCAGGTCGGTGATGGAGGATTTGGTCATGGGTAATTCCCTGGGGACGTTCAACGCAGCCAATATAACGCATGCACGCGGAATCAGCCCCGGATACAAACCCGTAGCGCGTATCAGCCTGCGGGCGGCACGTAACCCATCGGCTGTTCGGCTCCGGTGCCAAAGAAGAACTGCTCCATCTGGCGCGCCAGGTACTGGCGGGCGCGGGCATCGGCCAGGTTGAGGCGGTTTTCATTGACGAGCATGGTCTGGTGTTTCTTCCAGAGCTCGAAAGCCTCCTTGCTGACGTTGTCGTATATGCGCTTGCCCAATTCACCCGGGTAGGGCGGGAAACTCAGGCCTTCGGCCTCCTTCTTGAGATGGACACATTGCACCATGCGCGTCATGAGATTCTCCAGTTCGATGCTGCCGAGGCAAACCCGGGTGGCGTGCCGGCAGCAGGGTCAGACGAGTTTCTTGACCAGCACCTGCGAGCGCCGGTCCCAATTGTATTTTCGCTTGCGCGCCTCGGGCAGCCATTCCGGGTCGACCGAGGCGAAGCCGCGCTTGATGAACCAGTGCATGGTGCGCGTGGTGAGCACGAAGATGCTGTCCAGCCCGGCCAGTCGGGCGCGCTGTTCGACGCGCTTGAGCAGCCGCTCGCCATCGCCCTGGCTTTGCGACAGCGGCGAAACGGTCAACGCCGCCATCTCGCCGGTGCGCGCCTCGGGGTAGGGGTAGAGCGCCGCGCAGCCGAAGATGATGCCGTCGTGCTCGATCACAGTGTAGTTCGCGATGTCGCGCTCGATCTCGGTGCGTTCGCGGCGCACCAGCGTGCCGTCGCGCTCGTAGGGCTCGATCAGTTGCAGGATGCCGCCGACGTCGTCGGCCCCCGCTTCGCGCAGGCTCTCCAGCTTTTCGTCGACGACCATGGTGCCCACGCCGTCGTGCGTGAAGACCTCGAGCAGCAGCGCGCCGTCGGTGGCGAAGGGCAGGATATGCGAGCGTTCGACGCCGCCTTCGCAGGCCTTGACGCAATGCTGCAGGTAGAACGCGGCGTCGGTGGGTTGCGTGGGCGGCGGCAGAGCAGCGAGCAGGCGCTCGGCGTCGGCCAGCGCGAGCTCGGTGTCGATGGCGCTTTCGGTGTCGTCGGGTCGCTCGTGGATGCCCGGGATCTCGGTCATGAAGACGAGCTTGTCGGCCTGCAGCGCGATCGCCGCGGACGTGGCGACGTCTTCCATGGTCAGGTTGAAGGCCTCGCCGGTGGGCGAGAAGCCGAAGGGGCTGAGCAGCACGAGTGCGCCCGACTCGATGGCGCGGCGGATGGCGGCCTGGTCGACGCGGCGCACGAGCCCGCTGTGGATGAAGTCGACGCCGTCGACGATGCCCACCGGCCGCGCGGTGAGGAAGTTGCCTGAGACCACGCGCACGGTGGCGTTGGCCATCGGCGTATTGGGCAGGCCCTGCGAGAACGCGGCCTCGATCTCGAAGCGCAGCTGGCCGGCGGCCTCCTGCGCCGCGTCCAGCGCCACCGGGTCGGTGATGCGGATGCCGCGCGCAAAGCGCGACACGTGCCCCTTGGCGGCGAGCTGCTCGTTGACCTGTGGCCTGAAGCCGTGCACGAGGACGAGCTTGATGCCCATGGCGTGCAGGATCGACAGGTCCTGCACGAAGGTGTTGAGCTTGCCGGCGGCGATGGCCTCGCCGGCCAGCGCCACCACGAAGGTCTTGCCGCGGTAGGCGTGGATGTACGGCGCCACGGCGCGAAACCAGGGCACGAAGGTGTGCGGGAAAACGAGGCTCATGCTGCGCCGCATTGTGCCGCAGCATGTCGCCCCCACCCCGGGTTCTCAACCAGTGCAGGAGACCGTCATGGACGTTTTCAAGACCCACGGCGCGTTCAGCTGGAGCGAGCTGACGACCGGCGACCCCGCGGCCGCCGCCGCCTTCTACGGCCCGCTGTTCGGCTGGCGCGTCGAGGCCATGGACACGGGCGGCGGCCTCTACCACCTGCTGAAGGTGGGCGACACCGCTGTGGGCGGCATCATGAAGACGCCCGCCGAGGCCGGCACTGTGCGGCCAGCCTGGGGCTGCTACGTGACGGTGGACAACACCGACGCCACCGTGGCGCAGGCCACGGCGCTGGGCGGCAAGGTCGTGGTGCCGGCGATGGACATCCCGGGCGTGGGCCGCATGGCAGTCATCGCCGACCCGCAGGGCGCCATGCTCAGCGTCATGCAGTACAGCCCCGGGTAAGGGTGCGGGGCCGCGGCCGCGGTTGCGGATAATCCGCGACCCGTGATCCCCCGTCCCCCCGCCGCCGGTTCGGCGCGCCCGGCTCATCCGAAGCCTGCGGCGAACGCTGTTCCGCCCATCGCCTACCCCGAATCGCTGCCGGTCTCGGCCCGGCGCGAAGATATCGCGCGCGCGATTCGCGAGCACCCGGTGGTCATCGTCTGCGGTGAGACGGGGTCGGGCAAGACCACGCAGCTGCCCAAGATCGCGCTCGAACTCGGCCGCGGCTGGGGCGCCGGCGGCCGCGGCCTCATCGGCCACACGCAGCCGCGGCGCATCGCGGCGTCGAGCGTGGCCAAGCGCATCGCCGACGAGCTGAAGTCGCCGCTGGGCGAGGTCGTGGGCTACAAGGTGCGCTTCCAGGACCGGCTGCAGCCCGGCGCATCGGTCAAGCTGATGACCGACGGCATCCTGCTCGCCGAAACGCAGACCGACCCGCTGCTCAAGGCCTACGACACCCTGATCATCGACGAGGCGCACGAGCGCAGCCTGAACATCGACTTCCTGCTCGGCTACCTGCGCCAGATCCTGCCGCGGCGGCCCGATCTCAAGATCGTCGTCACCTCGGCCACCATCGACGCCGACCGCTTCGCGCAGCACTTCGCGTCGAGGCACGGCCCGGCGCCGGTGATCATGGTTTCCGGGCGGCTGTTCCCGGTCGAACAGCGCTGGCGACCGTTCGAGGAAAGGCGCGACTTCGACCTCTACGACGCCATCGCCGACGCCGTCGACGAACTCTGGCGTGGCGCAGGCAGCAGCGGCCTGGCCGCTGCGGGGCCGGGCGACATCCTGGTCTTCCTGCCGGGTGAACGCGAGATCCGCGAGGCCGCGGACCACCTGCGCCGGCACCTGGCGCAGGGGCATCGGGGTGGCCCGGTGGCCGAGATCCTGCCGCTGTACGCGCGCCTGTCGCAGGCCGAGCAGGACCGCGTCTTCGAAGCCGGCAACGGCCGGCGCATCGTGCTGGCCACCAACGTGGCCGAGACCTCGCTCACGGTGCCGGGCATCCGCTATGTCGTCGACACCGGCCAGGCGCGGGTCAAGCGCTACAGCTACCGCAGCAAGGTCGAGCAGCTGCAGGTCGAGCCCATCAGCCAGGCGGCGGCCAACCAGCGTGCCGGGCGCTGCGGGCGGGTGGCCAACGGCGTCTGCATCCGCCTGTACGGCGAGGACGACTTCCAGGGCCGGCCCCGTTTCACCGACCCCGAGATCCTGCGCTCGTCGCTGGCCGGCGTGATCCTGCGCATGAAGTCGCTGCACCTCGGGGGCATCGAGGAGTTCCCGTTCCTGGAAGCGCCGCCGAAGAAGGCCGTCGCCGACGGTTATGCGCTGCTCGGCGAACTGGGCGCGGTCGACGAAGGCAACGAGCTCACGGCCATCGGCGGCGAGCTCGCCAGGCTGCCGCTGGACCCGCGCATCGGCCGCATGATCCTGGAAGCGCGCCAGCGCGAGGCGCTGAGCGAAGTGCTGATCATCGCCGCGGCGCTGAGCGGCCAGGACGTGCGCGACCGCCCGCTCGAGGCCGCTGCCGCCGCCGACGAAAGGCACAAGAAGTTCGACGACGAGAAGTCGGAATTCATGGGCGTGCTCAAGCTCTGGAAGTGGATCGAGGAAGGC
>JACZKT010000405.1 GCA_014859905.1 Rubrivivax sp. | reverse complement strand
TCCGAACTGCTCGGCGTCAGCCGGCCGACCTTGTATGACCTGATGCGGCGGCTGGGGATCAAGTAGAGTGCCTGCACCAGCCGCTACTTGCCTGATGGCGCCCACGGAGAAGTCATGAACCACCCCCGACAGGCCCTGTTCTGCACGCTGCTGGCCAGCGCCTGCCTGCTTGCCGCCTGCAGCGGCGGCGGCACAGACGCCGACATGGTGGCCTCGGCCCAGACCTATGTCGAGAAGCAGGACTACGGCGCCGCCGTCATCCAGCTCAAGTCGGCGCTGCAGAAGAATCCACAGAACGCCGATGCCCGGCTACTGCTGGGGCGCTCGCTGCTGGAAAGTGGCGATGCGCCCGGGGCGGCGATCGAATTGCGCAAGGCGCTGGAGTTGGGGGCCAAGGCGTCCGACGTGCAGCCGCCGCTGGCCAGGGCCATGCTGGGCCAGAACCAGGCGCAGCAGGTGGTGCAGGAATTCGGGGCCGTGACGCTGGACGACGCCGAGGCCTCGGCCGACCTCAAGACCACCCTGGCCACCGCGCATACCGCGCTGCGCGAACGCGACAAGGCGCTGGCACTGGTGCTGTCGGCACTGCAGGAACGGCCGCAGTACACGCCGGCCATGCTGCTGCATGCCCGCATCAAGGCCGCCGACGGCGACGTGCCGGGCGCCCTGGCGCTGGTCGACCAGGTGCTGGCCAGCAACGCCCGGCACTTGGGCGCCTTGCTGTTCAAGGGCGAATTGCAGCGCCATGGCCAGCGCGACCGCGAAGCCGCATTGGCCACCTACACGCAGGCCGCTGAAGCGCACCCGAAAGCCGTGGTGGCACACGCAGCCATCATCTCCATGCTGCTCGAGCAGCGCGACATCGACAAGGCACGGGCCCGCTTCGAGCAGCTCAAGAAGGTGCAGCCCGCGCACCCCGAGACCCTGCTGTTCGAGGCCCAGTTCGCCTACATCGACAAGAACTTCGCGCGCAGCCGCGAGCTGACCGAACAACTGCTGCGCGTGTATCCGAACGACCTGCGCGTCCTGCAACTGGCCGGCGTGACCGAACTGCGCCTGAATTCACTGAGCCAGGCCGAAGCGCATCTGGGCCGGGTCATGAAGGCCCAGCCGCAGGCGCCGCTGCCGCGCCAGCTGCTGGCGCGCATCTACACCCGCACGGGGCAGCCCGGCAAGGCGCTGGAGGTGCTGCGCCCGCTGATCGACGCGCCCAGCGCCGACAGCAACAGCCTCACGCTGGCCGGCGAAGCGCTGCTGCAGACCGGCGACCTTGCACGCGCCGAGGCCGCCTTTGCCCGCGCCGCGAAGGTCGACCCGCAGGCCACCACCGCCCGTGCGGCGCTGGCCCTGGGCCAGGTGGCACGCGGCAACACGGCCGCGGGTTTTGCGGAACTGGAAGCGGTGGCGGCGGCCGACAGCGGCACGCGCGCCAACATGGCCCTGATTGCCGCCCGGCTGCGCACCAGGGACATCGCGGGCGCACTGAAGGCCATCGACGAGCTGGAAAAGAAACAGCCCGACAGCCCGGTGGCGCACACGCTGCGCGGCTCGACCCTGCTGCAACAGAAAGACACGGCGGGCGCCACGGCGAGCTTCGAGAAGGCACTGAAGATCGACCCGCTGTTCTATGCCGCCACTGCCGGCCTGGCGTCGATCGAACTGGCCGCCGGGAAGCCCGAAGGCGCGCAGAAGCGTTTCGACGACCTGCTGCGCCTGGACCCCAAGAACTCCCGCGCGCTGCTGGGCCTGGCCGAACTGAAGGCCCGCACCGGTGGCAAGAAGGACGAAGTGACGGCCGCCATCACGCTGGCCGTGAAGGCCAACCCGAGCGAGGCCGGGCCGCGCCTGCTGCTGGTCAACCACCTGCTCGCTCAGCGTGACGCCAAGGCGGCACTGGCCGCTGCGCAAGACGCCACCGCGGCGCTGCCCGACAACGTCGATGTCATGAACGCGCTGGGCTCTGCACAACTGGCGGCGGGGGAGAGCCGGCAGGCCGTGAGCACCTTCGCCCGCCTGGCGGCGCTGCGCCCCGACCGGCCCGAACCCCATTTGCGCCTGGCCGATGCCCAGGCTGCCGCCAAGGACCTGCCGGCGGCCAGACGCAGCCTGAACAAGGCGCTGCAGATCCGGCCCGGCTTGCTGCCTGCGCAGCGGGCGCTGGCGCAGATCGCGCTGCGCGAGGACAACCCGCAGGAAGCGCTGCGCATCGCAAAGGCCATGCAGAAGGTTCCGGCGCAGCAGGGGGCCGGCCTGGCGCTGGAAGCCGACATCGAACTCAGCCGCAAGCGCCCCGAGGCCGCCGTCGAACCGCTGCGCAAGGCACTGCAAATGGGTGGCGGTACCGAGACCGCCATCAAGCTGCACGCGACGCTGAATGCGAGCAAGCGCGGGGCTGAAGCCGACCGCATGGCCGCCACCTGGGTCAAGGAACACCCGCGCGACATCGCCTTTCGCTACTACCTGGGCGACGCCGCACTGGCGCGCAAGGACTTCAGCGCCGCCGAAACACAGTACCGCAGCGTGCTGGAGGTCCAGCCCGGCCATGCGCTGGCGATGAACAACGTGGCCTGGCTGATGGCGCAGGAAAAGCGCCCGGGTGCACTGCCGCTGGCCGAGAAGGCCAATGAGTTGCTGCCCAACCAGCCGGCGCTGATGGACACCCTGGCCTATGTGCTGGCCCTGGAGAAGCAGCCCGAGCGTGCCGTGGAGCTGCAGCGCAAGGCGATGGCCCTGGCCCCGGAAAACCACGGCCTGCGCCTGACGCTGGCCAGGATCCACATCGAGTCGGGCAACCGGGCGCAGGCGAAGTCGGAGCTGGAGACGCTCGCCAAGCTCGGCGACCGCTTCGCGGCGCAGGCCGAGGTGACCCGGTTGCTCGGAGCGCTGTAACACGCGGCGACCAGGCACCGGGGGCTTTCCCGCAAGGAGCACCCCCCGGCGAGGTACATTCGAGGTTCTCGCAGTCACCAAGGGCCATTGCCGGCACCTCATGAAGAAACTCGGCTGGTCTTCGCTGCGGCGTCAGGGCCGCCGTATGGTTCGTTCAGTGCTGGCTGCACTGCCGGCCTCGGTGCGCTTCTCGCTCTATCGCCGCACGGTCGACTGCGAGCCGGTGAGCCAGGGCAAGCTCGAATTGAAGATTGCCGACACCCAGGCCGAACTGGAGGGCTGCTTCGCCCTGCTGCACGACGCCTACGTGGCCAGCGGCTTCATGCGGCCGCACCCTTCGGGCCTGCGCGTGACGCCGTACCACGCACTGCCCACGACGACGACGCTGTGCGCCAAGGTCGACGGGCAGGTGGTGGGCACGCTGTCGATCGTGCGCGAGGGCGTGTTCGGGTTTCCGATGCAGGCGGCCTTCGACATCTCGAGCGTGCGCGCCAAGGAAGGCCACATCGCCGAGATTTCGGCGTTGGCCATCCACCCGCGCTGGCGCAAGACCGGCGGCTCGATCCTGTTCCCGCTGATGAAGTTCATGTACGGCTACTGCACGCGCTACTTCGACACCCGGCACCTGGTGATTGCCGTCAACCCGGCGCACATCGAAATGTACGAGGCGATGCTGTTCTTCCACCGTCTCACCGAGCAGGTGGTGGACCGCTACGACTTCGTCAACGGCGCACCCGCGGTGGGCGCCACGCTGGACCTGTACGAGGCACCGGCGCTGTTCGAACGCGCCTACGGCCACAAGCCCGGGCGGCGCAACCTGCACCGCTACTTCGTCCACACCGAGCTGCCCGAAATCCACTACCCGCCGCGGCCCTGGCACACCAGCAACGACCCGGTGCTGAGCCCGGCGCTGATGGACCATTTCTTCAACCAGCGCACGCGCGGCTTCGAAGGCATGGACGACCACCGCAAGCGGCTGCTGCATTCGATCTATCGTGAACCCGAATGGGCCGACGTGTTGCCGCCACTGCCCCCGGAGCCCAAGACGGGTGCGGCCCTGCGCCGCCACGCGCGCCACTCGATGAAGTGCCCGGCGGCGCTGGACCGGCTGGGTGCCGAGGCCGAGAAACTGGCGGTGACGGTGATCGACATCTCGGCCCATGGTTTCATGGCCCGGGCACCGCAAGAGCTGCAAGTGGGCGCGCGCTATACCGTGGTGTCGGAGTTGGGCGAAGGCGTGGCCAGCCACGTCGAGGCCGAGGTCGTGCGTAACGCCAGCGACGATGCCGGCCGCTTCTACGGCTTTCACATCGAGCACCCCGACTCGGCATGGCAGCTTTGCGTGGCCTGGCTGGAAGAAGCAGCAGCGCTGGCCGCCCGCCCCGCCAGGGCGACAGAACGGGCGCCGACGAGCGGGAGCCCGGCCTACCAGGGCTGACGCCGGCGCGGGCGGCTACATTCGGACGTCCTCCCACACCGAAGGCTCGCTTGCCGCCCAACCGCCACACGCGCCGCGCCATCCTCTGCGCCGCCTTGCCGCTGGCCTTGCCTGCGCGAGCGGACCTGCCGGCGCTGGTGGTGGCGAGTCGGCCCTCGGTGTTGCCAGTGGGGACCTACAACGCACTGAACAGCCCGCGCTTCAGCTTTCGCGGCAGCGGCTTCGTGGTCGGCGACGGCAATCTGGTGGTCACCAACGCCCATGTGCTGCCCGAGGCGGGGACCACGCCCGCACCTCGGCTGGCGGTGCTGGTCAACGCCCGCGGCGAGACCGCCAGCGGGCGCCTGGCGACGCTGGTCAGCGTCGACCAGGCCCACGACCTGGCCCTGTTGCGGCTGGAGGGGCCACCGCTGCCGGCGCTGACGCTGGCCGAAGCCGACACCGTGCGTGAAGGCATGGACGTGGCACTGATCGGCTTTCCGATCGGCGGCGTGCTGGGCTTTTCGCCGGTGACGCACCGCGGCATCGTCGCCTCGATCACGACCATCGCCCTGCCCTCGCTGGCAGCGCGGCAACTCGACGCGCGGACGGTCTCCCGCCTGCGCGAGGGGCCGTTCGAGGTCTATCAGCTCGACGCCACCGCTTACCCCGGCAACAGCGGCGGGCCGGTCCTGAATGCCCACACGGGCGAGGTCGTGGGGGTGGTCAACATGGTGCTGGTGCGCGGCACGCGCGAATCGGCGCTGTCCAACCCTACCGGCATCACCTACGCCATCCCGGTGCGCTTCGTGCGGGACCTGCTGCGCTCGCGCTGAGCGGCGCTTCCCGCCGAGGCCAGGCGCGCGATGTGGTGCGCCTCTTCCTGCGGGCTGAAGGCCAGCGCATAGAACGGGTGCGCCGCCCGCGCCTGCTGCGGGCTTTCGGCCTGGCCGGCCAGCAGCTCGGCCACGACAGCCAGATCCAGCGACAGCAGCACCGCGGGGGCATCGACACCGGGATGGTGGCGCTGCGTGCCGACCACGCGCGCACCGAACATGCGCTCGTAGACGCGCACATGGCGCGGGTTGACCTCGATCAGCAGCTTGTCGAAACCACCGATGCGGTAGGCCACCAGGTAGGCGGCGTGGAACAAGGCCGCCAGCACCTGCCTGGACTGCGCCGCCGCGTCCACGGCCAGGCGGGTGAACTCGCACAGGCGCAGCCCGGCGGCGCGCAGCGCACCCACCTCGGCGCCGAACAAGGCTTCGCAATTCAGGCCCTCGGGGCCGTCCAGCCCGACGGTGATGGTGCCCAGCACCTGCTGCTGGCTGGCTGCGGTGAGCGTGTACCGCTGCGCGAGCTGTTCGGGTGGCAGGGTGACGCTGCGGTAGCCACGCCAGCTGTAGCGCTGCCGGATCAGGCGGCCGGCGTCGCGGCGGCGGTCGCGGGTGTCGGCGGTGTGTATCGTGAACCCGGGTTCAGGTGCGGCAGCGAGATGGACGACGGGATCGGCCCCCGAGGGCGCCAGGGGATGCGTTTGCAGGTGCATGGATGCCGCTTGGACCAGGGAAGGGATAGACCTTCGCCAGTCTGCCCGGCGCCATGCGCCATGGTTGTACCCAAACGTATGCAATGGCTCCCGGGTCGGCATGGCAGCCACAGGCCGCCGCAACAGATGCAACGCCTGGTAACAGCCGGCGCGGGCAGCCGCCGCGCGCCTCTTCAGACCTTGAAGTAGTCGCGGTACCAGCGCACGAATTGGCCGATACCGGTGCGGATGTCGGTGGCCGGCGTGAAACCGATCCAGTCGTGCAGCGCATCGACGTTGGCGTAGGTGGCCGGCACGTCGCCGTCCTGCAGCGGCAGCAGATTCTTCTGCGCCTTCATGCCCAGTTCGTCTTCGATGCAGCCGATGAAGTCCAGCAACGACACCGGATTGTTGTTGCCGATGTTGAAGACGCGGAAAGGTGCATTGCTGGTGGCCGGGTCGGGCGCCTCGGCGCGGTAGGCGGGGTCGGGCGTGGCCGTGCGGTCGAGCACGCGCACGACGCCCTCGACGATGTCGTCGACATAGGTGAAGTCGCGCTGCATCTGGCCGTGGTTGAAGACGTCGATCGCACGCCCCTCCAGGATCGCCTTCGTGAACAGGAACAGCGCCATGTCCGGCCGCCCCCAGGGCCCGTAGACGGTGAAGAAGCGCAGGCCCGTGGTCGGCAGGCCGAACAGGTGGCTGTAGGTGTGCGCCATCAGCTCGTTGGCCTTCTTGGTGGCCGCGTACATGCTCACCGGGTGGTCGACGCTGTCGTGTTCGGAGAACGGCATCTTGGTGTTGCCGCCGTAGACGCTGGAGCTGGACGCGTACACCAGGTGCTGCACCTTCGAATGGCGGCACCCCTCGAGGATGTTCATGAAGCCGACGACGTTGCTGTCGACATAGGCCTGCGGGTTCTGCAGGGAGTAGCGCACGCCGGCCTGTGCGGCGAGGTGGATGACGCGGTCGAAGCGCTCGGCGGCAAAGAGCTGCTCCATGCCCGCACGGTCGGCCACGTCGAGCTTCACGAAGCGGAAGCGCCGGTGCGGCGTCAGCCGCGCCAGGCGGTCCTGCTTGAGCCGCACGTCGTAGTAGTCGTTGAGGTCGTCCAGGCCGACGACTTCGTCGCCGCGCGCCAGCAGGCGGTGCGCGGCGGTGGAACCGATGAAGCCGGCGGCGCCGGTGAGCAGGACTTTCATGGGCGGTCGCGTCGGTCAGGCGTGGCAGAGGAGGCGCGTGTCGAACGCCAGAAAAAAAGCGGACGCATCGCCCGCCGAACGGCACGAATTCTGACACGCGCCCGTGCCGCGCCCGGCGGCGCTCAGAGCCAGCCGGCCTTGCGGAAGCGCCAGTACATCACGCCGCAGACCGCCGCGATGACGGCCAGCGACAGCGGGTAGCCCCAGGTCCACGTCAGCTCGGGCATGTGCTGGAAATTCATGCCCCAGACGCCGACGAAGGCGGTGGCGACGGCAAAGATGCCGGCCCAGGCGGCCAGGCGCTTGGTGGTCTCGGATTCCTCGATCGTCACCATCGACAGGTTGACCTGGATCGCCGTGACGATGGTCTCGCGCAGCGACTCCAGCGTCGCATTGCTGCGCACCAGGTGGTCGTAGACGTCGCGGAAGTAGTCCTGCGAGCGCTGGCAGACCTGCGGCACGCGGCCGCCGAAGAGCTTGCCGGTGGCTTCCATCAGCGGCACCACGGCATGGCGCACGACCTGCAGGCGGCGTTTCAACGTGTACAGGCGTTCGATGTTCTGGCGCGCCGTGCCGGTCTCGAAGATCTGGTCCTCGATGGTGTCGAGTTCCTCCTCCATCTCGTCGATGACCGGGAAGTAGCGGTCCACCACGGCATCCATCAGGGCGTAGAAGACGAAAGATGCGCCGTGGCGCAGCATGTGCGGTTCACGCTCGGCGCGTTCGCGCACACCCAGGAAACCCAGCGTCGAGCGGCTGCGCACCGAGAGCACGAAGTTGCTGCCGACGAAGACGCAGACCTCGCCGACGTGCAATTCGTCGGTGGGCGTGAACTCGATCATGTGCATGGCGGCGAAGACCGTGTCGCCGTACTCCTCGATCTTGGGCCGCTGGTGGCCGTGGCGGGCGTCTTCCACCGCCAGTTCGTGCAGGCCGAACTCGCGCTGCATCTCGAACAGCTCGTCGTCGCTCGCGTCCTTCAACGCCACCCAGACGAAGCAGTCCTTGTGTTTCAGGTAGTCGCTGATGGCGGCGACCTCGATGTCGGCGAGCTTCTTGCCTTGCTGGTAGGCAACGCAGTTGATCAGCATGGCGGGCCCCGTGGGATGACGGTGGCATCTTCGCACGTCGCCCGGTGGCGCTCAGACGTCTCGGACCCGCACGCGCTCGCCGTCTGCCACCGCGGGTGGCGGGTAGATCAGCACGCGCGCACCGGCGTCCAGGCCCTGCTGGATCCAGGCCTGGCTGCCGTTGCGGGCGCCCACCGTCACCGGCTGCAGCCGTGCGCGTGCGCCGTCCAGCACGAACACCGCGAACCCCGCCGCGCCAGCGCTGGCCGGCAGCGGGAAAACCGCGCTCACCGGCACGCGCAGCACGGCCGCTTCGCTGCGCGTGACGATGCGCACGCCGACGCGGTAGCCGTCGCCCAGCGCCGCCCACTCGGCGGCCGGGCTCGTGATGTCGATCAGCACGTTGACGCGCTGCTCCTCCACGCCCAGCGCCGAGACCTTGGTGAAGGCCGCCGGTTCGATGAGCCGCACGCGGCCCTGCAGCACCGTGGGCCCGCCCCAGCGCTCGATGCGCACGGCGCTGCCGGGCACGGCCAGCAGCGCATCGGTGGTCAGCAACTCGGCCACGACTTCCATGCGCGCCGTATCGCCGACCTCGAGCAGCGGCGTGCCGGTGGCCGGGCGCGTGCTCAAGGTGCACCACCAGAG
>JACZKT010000404.1 GCA_014859905.1 Rubrivivax sp. | reverse complement strand
CGTTTCACCAAAGGCATTACGAAATGAAACCGATGGATTTTTTCGCCAGGCTAGGCGCAGACCCGCAGCCGCACTGGCAGTGCGGCAAGGGGCTGCAACGACGCATGGCGGAAAAAGACCCGGTTTCATGTAGTGGTTTTGGTGAAACGGACTACTAGGGGCCGCGGGACGCCTGCGCTGGCCGCCGTGCAGGTGCATGCCTATAGTCAGAGCCGCCCGAACCACGCCCGAGGAGACCGCCATGAGCCTGCGTCCGCACGCCTGCTACGACCGCATCCTGCCGCGCGAACTGCTGCGCCCGCAGGCGACCGTTAGGCGCGGCGGCCGCCTGCGCGGTGTATCGCCGCTGGGCAAGACGTGGATGAACGGCAGCACGCTGCGCGTGCGCTTCATCGGCGGCACGGCGGCGCAACGCGCCAAGGCGCGCGAACAGGCCGGCTGGTGGGAGGCGGTGGCCAACCTCAAGTTCGACTTCAATGACGCGCCCGATGCCGAGATCCGCATCGCCTTCGACGCCGACGACGGCGCCTGGTCGTACGTCGGCACCGATGGCCGCAGCATCCCGCGCAACGAGGCCACCATGAACCTGGGTTTCCTCGACGGCGGCACGGCGGCGCACGAGTTCGGCCACGCCATCGGGCTGGCGCACGAGCACCAGAACCCGGCCGGCGGCATCCAGTGGAACGAGGCCGTGGTGATTCGCGAGATGGCCGGTTCGCCCAACTTCTGGGACGAGCAGACGACACGCCACAACATCCTGTTCCGCTACCGCGCCGACCAGGTCAACGGCACCAACTTCGACCCGCAGTCGATCATGCTGTACTTCTTTCCGGCCGAATGGACGAGCAACGGCATCGGCACCGAGGCCAACGAGGTGCTGTCGGCGATGGACAAGCAGTTCATCGCCGGCGCCAGGATGTACCCGAAGAAGGCGCCCACGGTGGACAGCGCCACGGCGCTGGTGGTGGGTGCACGCAAGCGCACCGCCGCGGCCATCGGCAAGGTGGGCGAGGAAGACCTGTTCAGGTTCACCGTCAAGACCGCGGGCAAGCACGTCGTCGACACCGCAGGCCCGACCGACGTGGTGATGAAGCTCTTCGGCCCCGACAGCCCCACGGCGCTGATCGCCGAGGACGACGACTCGGGCCTGAACACCAACGCCCGCATCGTCGCCGACCTCATCCCCGGCGAGTACTGGGCGCAGCTGCGCCACTACAACAAGGCCAGCGGGATGGGCGACTACACGATCAAGGTGCGGCGGCTGTAGGGGCCGCCACTGCCAGGCGTCTGCTTCTGTTCCTGTTCGTCGTCGGTTACAGCCAGGGGTCGCACCCCAGATCAAGCCGCCGCGCGGTACCCGCGCGGAATCGCCGCCAGCAGCCGCTTCGTGTACTCCTCGCGCGGCGCGGCCAGGATCTGCGCCGCGCTGGCCTGTTCGACGACGATGCCGTCCTTCATCACCAGCACCTCGTCGCTGATGAAGCGCACCACCGCCAGGTCGTGGCTGATGAAGACGTAGGCGAGGCCGAACTCGTCCTGCAGGTCGCGCAAGAGGTTCAGCACCTGCGCCTGCACGCTCACGTCCAGTGCGCTCACCGCCTCGTCGAGCACCAGCACTTCGGGGTTCAGCGTCAGGCAGCGCGCGATGGCCACGCGCTGGCGCTGGCCGCCGCTGAATTCATGCGGGTACTTGCCGAAGGCACGGCCGTCCAGGCCGACCTTTTCGAGCAGGTTGCGTGCGCGTTGTTCGCGCTCGGCGGTGTCCTTGCCGATGCCGTGGATGACCATCGGCTCCACCAAGGTCTGGCCGATGGTGAAGCGCGGGTTGAGGCTGGCGTAGGGGTTCTGGAACACGATCTGGATGCGCCGGCGCATCAGCTGGCGCTCGCGGTCACCGAGTTTCAGCAGGTTGCGGCCGTCGAAGATGACTTCGCCGCCGGTCGGCTCGTGCAGCCGCAGCAGCGTCAGGCCCATCGTCGTCTTGCCCGACCCAGACTCGCCCACCACGCCCAGCGTGTGGCCCTTGCGGAGCTGGAAGTTGACGTCCTGCACGGCCTTGAACTCGCGCCTGCCGAACAACCCCTGCTTGAGCCAGAAGCTCTTGGCCAGCGAGCGCACCTCCAGCACCACCGGTGCGTCGGCGTTCTTGGCCTGCGCAGAGACGCTGGCCAGTGCCGCGTGCCCCTGCGCCGCACGCACCGACGCGGTGATGTGGTCGTCGATCACCATCAGCCGCGCCGGGTTGCCTTCCAGGCTGGGGCGGCAGGCCAGCAGCGCCTTGGTGTAGTCGTCCTGCGGCGCCTCGAAGATGCGCGCCACGGGGCCCTGCTCGCGGACGATGCCGCCCCGCATGACCACCACCTGGTCGGCGATCTCGCCCACCAGGCCGAGGTCGTGGCTGATGAAGAGCACGCTCATGCGGTGCTGGGTCTTCAGCCTGGCCAGCAGCTCCAGGATCTGGCGCTGGATGGTGACGTCCAGCGCCGTCGTCGGCTCGTCGGCGATCAGCAGCCGCGGTTCGCACGACAGCGCCATGGCGATCATCACGCGCTGCTGCTGGCCGCCGCTCATCTCGTGCGGGTAGCTCGCGAGGCGGCGCTTCGGTTCGGGGATGCCGACCTCGCCCAGCAGTTCCTCGGCGCGGGTGAGCGCCTGGCGGCCACTCAGGCCCAGGTGCTTCATCAAGGGTTCGGTGAGCTGCTGGCCGACGTTGAACACCGGGTTGAGCGAACTCATCGGGTCCTGGAAGACGCAGGCGATCTCCTTGCCGCGCAGGGCCTGCAGTTCGGGCAGCGTGGCCTGCAGCAGTTCACGCCCCTGCCACAGGATGCGCCCGCTGCGCTCGGCGTTGTCGGGCAGCAGGTTCAGCACCGACATCGCCGTCACGCTCTTGCCCGAGCCCGACTCGCC
>JACZKT010000403.1 GCA_014859905.1 Rubrivivax sp. | reverse complement strand
CAGGAACTCCGGCATCGACAGACCCTTCTGGAACTGAACTCGGTTCATCGGCATGGCGCACCTCCTGTTCGGATGCGCCCATCTTCTACGGTCAGTAGCTCATAGCGTGAGCTTGCTGAACATCGTCGCTAATCAGGTGAGTCCAAGGACGCCGGCAAACACCTCGGGCGGCATGCCGGCGCGGGCGTCGCCGGCCAGCGCGGCGAGCTCGGCGTCGTCCAGCGCGCGTGCCATCCAGCGCAGGTAATAGGTGCTCTCCTGCGCGCTGAAGGTGGCACGCAGCCGGTCCCCCATCGCGGCGATCTCGGCGTCGCTGAAGTGTTGCCACAGCGCCTGCGTGAGCTGGGTCTCCTCGTCGGCCATGTGCTCGAGGTTTTCGGCGATGAAGCGCGTGAGCTCGAGGTAGAGGGCATAGGCCTCAGCGCGGGCACCAGCGCCGCCGGCTGCCACCTGCGCCATGCGCGTGCGCAGCGCGGTGATGGTGATCTCGTGGCCGCCGTGATCATCGTCGAATGGCAGCACCGCGCGGGGTGCACGTTCGCGCAGTGGCGCGTGATAGAAGCGGGTCTCATGCGCCAGGTGGTCGGCACAGACCTGCAGCAGTTCGTCCACCGCGGCCTGCATGGCGGCGCGGTCATCGACGCGTGCGGCGTCCAGCGCCGCCACCCGTTGCAGGGTGTGGAACATCAGGGCGCGCAGCGCCTTGTGGATCAAGCGGTAGGGTTGCAGCCGGGGGTTGGCGGCAACGGCGTCGGTGAGCGTGTCGCGTGTGGTGGCGTCGGTCATCAGCATGGCGGGCCTCGCATGAAAGTGGGTGAACGCCATTCTTCGAGGCAAGACCCGCGCCGACGAGTCCGCAAAATGGGCCGTACCCAAAGAGAGGGGGGCAGCCCCGTTACCAGGCGGAAATGCGAACGGACCCGCAAGTGGGCCCGTGGCTTGCTGGCTGCCGCGAGCAGCCGGTCAGCCGTAGGGACGCAGTTCTTCGGGATGCTGGCGCAGGTAGTGCAACAGATGACGCCGCTTTTCCGGCCCGCGCGTGCCGGGCGCGGCCCCGGCGCCAACGAAGAAGAGATCCGGCAGGCTGTCGGCGGCACGCTCGCAGGCGCTGCGCCAGAGTTTCTTCAGCGTATGCAGCGTGACACCAACTTCGTCGGCGATCTCCTCGTCGGTCAGCTCGGCCACCGCCAGCCGCAGCATGCGCCGTTCCGACCCGCTCAAGCCCAGCACCGGCGGCACGAAGTGGAAGATGTCGTGCACCGGCGTGCCAGGAAAACACGCCGCGGCCTCGTCTCGGCTCAGGCCGTGCAGGTCCGGCTGTCCGGCGCCGCGGTGGGTACGGCGGCGAAAACCCATGCCCTGCAGGTAGTCGCCGCCTTCGGCCAGCGCTTCCTGCCACACATTGCACAGCTGCCACCCACCATGGGCCTGCCGGAACAGTTTCATCGCCGTCAACAGCACTTGCTGTACCAGTGCGCGCGCGGGGTCGATGGCCTCCTGCGCATAGTGCAGCACCATCATGCCCACCTCGCCGGCGGCATTGGCCCGGGCCAATGCACGGTCGTCGGGCAAGGCCGTGCGATTCTCGAGCAGATCGCGGTACCAGACGGCACCGGCATGCGGCGGCGGCGCCGTGCGCAAGCGGTGCTGCCAGTTCCGATCGAGGACCACGGTGACCCCGAGGCCGACGATGCGCTGGCCGGGCGGGCGCGACAGATCCTCGATCACGTCGCCGGCAAATCCGCTGTGGCCCAGCAGCCGCGTCCACAGCACCGGCAGCGCGGCACGGACCTCCGCGTCCATATGCAACCAGCCGGGCAGCATGCCGCGTGCTTCAGCCAGGTCGGCGTGGCGCAGCGGGCGTGCGCGCAGCGGCAGCCCCTGGCCGGCACTCAGGCGAGGTGCCGATGCGGGACGCCGCGGCAGATCGACCTTGAACTCCTGACGAGCCCCAGGGCGGCCCGGGTACGCACATGGAGCATCAGCACCGATCGGATCAGCGGACGCGCTAGACGGCGGCAGGATATCGAAGGGCACCAGCATGCACGCATTTTCATGGCATCCTGACTGCGCTTTTCATTGAAATCGCCTTCGAAGCGCACATCTGGCAACGATAATCTCCGGAATGGACCGGATCGACAGAGAAATCGTCAGTCTCCTGGCGCAGGATGGCCGCATCAGCTTTCGCGACCTTGGCGAAGCCGTTCACCTCAGTGCCAACGCCGCGGCCGAGCGCTTCCGGCGGCTGCAGGCTGCCGGCATCATCCGCCGCATCGTGGCCGAGATCGACCCGACGGCCAGCGGCCGACCATTGCAGGCTCAGCTCGAGGTGAAGCTGGCGGCTGGAACACCCGCCCTGGCCTTCGAGACAGCGTTGCGGCACTTGCCGCAGGTACTCAGCGCCATACTGATGACCGGCAGTTTCGACTATGCCGTTCGAGTGGCCTGCACCGACCGCGAAGACTTGATGCAGCTTACCGAGACGCTGCGCCGCACCGCTGGCGTGAGCGAAACCTACACCCGGCTGATCCTGCGTGAACTGGAACTGGGCGTCATGAGGTGACTGCCTTGGCAGCCATTGCCACGGCCATTGCCGCACCCAAGTTGGCGAGTTCTCACTGAAGAGGCGACTGCAAGACTTGCAACCGTGCAGTGCGCAGGACTCGCAAGGGGGCGAGAGCCCCGGGCAGCGGCACGTGTCGAAGGGCGTAGGGGCGGTCGCAACGCGCTGGCACGATGGGAAAACCAGGAGCCGCAAATTAGGCCTCTTGCCCCACATGTCCACCGCGCCGGGATGTCCGCAACGCCGTCGAAACCGTGAGTTGAGGCTGCGGCCAACACTGACCGGTGCTGGCCAGCCGCCGGCAGCCATGAGCGGCGGCTGCATGGCGACGCGACTCGGCTGTCAGCAATCGGGCGGTCAGTTCGAGCGTCTGGCTGTCGCGGGCCGACCCATCGACGACATCCGCTGTCCTGATCTCGTCGCCCCAGAGCCGCCGGTCGAGCCCGCACACAGGCTCCCGTTGGAGGCCCCGCACCAGAGGGCACACATCAACGCTCGGCTCACCTTGCCAGGCGGGCATCGTGAGCGCACCCTGCTGGCGCTGCAGGACCTGGTCGACCATGGCTTCGTGCGCCGCGCTGTCGCCGCGGGTCGCGGCCACTGCAGGGCTTCAGTCGTAGCGCTGGAGCACCAGGCTCGTGAACTGGCGCGGGCCCGACCTGCTGCCTCGGGTGCGCGCGATGGGCC
>JACZKT010000402.1 GCA_014859905.1 Rubrivivax sp. | reverse complement strand
CCTTCCCCGCGTGGATCATGGCGACGACATCGGCCATCCGCTCGACCTCGTCCAGCAAATGCGAGGAGAAGATGACCGTCCGTCCTTCGTCCGCCACGGTGCGCACGATGGCCCCGAGGATATCGCGCCGCGCCGAAGGATCCAGCCCGGATGATGGCTCGTCGAGCAGCAGGATTTGCGGACGGTAGGCCAGCGCCATCAGCAGCCCGAGCATTGCGGGCGCGACCTGGGCTCGCATGGGCCGCAGTGTAGGATGCCGATCGACCTTTCAAGGATCCCCGCCATGACCGTCAAGGACCGCCTGCAAGCCCTGGGCATCACGCTGCCGCCGGTGGCAGTGCCTGCCGCCGCCTACGTGCCTTTCGTGCGCAGCGGCCAGCTGGTCTTCATCTCCGGCCACATCGCCAGGAAGGACGGCAAACCCTGGGTCGGACAGCTCGGGCTGACCATGGCCACCGCAGAAGGCCGCGATGCCGCGCGCGCCATCGCTGTCGACCTGCTGGGCACGCTGCAGGCCGCTGCCGGCGACCTGGCCCGCGTCAAGCGCATCGTCAAGGTGCTGAGCCTGGTCAACAGCGCACCCGACTTCACCGAGCACCATCTGGTGACCAACGGCTGCAGCGAGCTGATGGTGGATGTCTTCGGCGCCGGGATCGGTGCGCACGCACGCAGCGCCTTCGGCGTCGCCCAGTTGCCGATGGGCGCCTGCGTCGAGATCGAGCTGATCGCCGAGCTCGAATGACGCCGGTCTTTAGCAACACCCGTCTGCTCATCGCCGGGTTCGTGTTGCCGCTGGCCGCGGTGGGCACCGCCCTGGTGACGCAGCATGTCTTCGAGATGCAGCCCTGCCCCTGGTGCGTGCTGCAGCGGCTGATCTTCGTCGCCATCTCGCTGTCGGCGCTGCTCGGGCTGGCCGGGCAGATGCTGCGCGTGGTGATCGTCAGGCGCATCGGTGCCGCCCTGATGGGCCTGCTGGCGTTGTGCGGCATTACCGCGGCGCTGTGGCAGCACTTCGTGGCGGCGGTCAGCGTCTCGTGCAAGCTGACGCTGGCCGACCGCATCGTCGGCGGCATCGGCGTCGATGCCCTGCTGCCCCAGGTCTTTGCTGCCTACGCCAGTTGTGCCGATGCGGCGGCCAAGCTGCTGGGCGTGCCCTACGAGTTCTACAGCCTGACGCTGTTCGTCGTGCTGGCGGCGCTGGCCGCGGTGCTGCTGTTGCGGCGCCGGGGCTGAGCACCACGCAACGCCGGCAGCACAGCGCGCCAGCTCAGCGCAGACCGGCGTTGATGCCGTCCAGCACCGCCGGGCCCGGGCACAACTCGGCTTCGCCGAGGCGGTTCAGCGGCACCGCCACCGTGTGCAGCGCGGCATGCAGGTCCGCCGCCTGCGGCTCCACGTACAGCAGCCCGGTGGCGATCTCGCCCGCGGCCTGCATGGCCAGCATCTGCGACAGCGCGGCGATGCGGTCGGTGGGGTCGTAGTCGGCATGCAGCTTGCGCAGCCGCATCAGGCTGCCGTCGTGCTGCGGCAGCTCGAGCACCTCGCCGGGCGCCGGCTCGGCGGTGATCGCGGGCACGAGGTCGATGAAGTCGATGCGGTTGACGGCTTCGTTGTGCTCGCGCACCTGGTCGTAGCTGCGTGTGCTGCCGGGGTGGTTGTTGAAGGCCACGCAGGGGCTGATGACGTCGATGAAGGCGGCGCCGCCGTGCTGCATGGCGCCCTTGATCAGCGGCACCAGCTGCGCCTTGTCGCCCGAGAAGCCGCGCCCGACATAGGTGGCGCCGAGCTGCAGCGCCAGGCCCACCAGGTCCACCGGCGAGTCGGCGTTGACGAGGCCCTTCTTGCTCTTGCTGCCGCGGTCGGCGGTGGCCGAGAACTGGCCCTTGGTGAGGCCGTAGACACCGTTGTTCTCGACGATGTAGACCATGCGCACGCCGCGCCGCACCGAGTGCGCGAACTGGCCCAGGCCGATCGACGCCGAATCGCCGTCGCCGCTGATGCCCAGGTACAGCAGGTCGCGGTTGGCCAAGTTGGCGCCCGTCAGCACGCTGGGCATGCGGCCGTGCACGGTGTTGAAGCCGTGACTGGCGCCCAGGAAGTAGTCGGGCGTCTTGCTGCTGCAGCCGATGCCGCTGAGCTTGGCCACGCGGTGCGGCTGGATATCGAGTTCCCAGCAGGCCTGCACGATGGCCGCCGACACCGAGTCGTGGCCGCAGCCGGCGCACAGCGTGCTGACCTTGCCTTCGTAGTCGCGCCGCGTGTAGCCGACGGCGTTCTTCGTCAGCGTCGGGTGGTGCAGTTTCGGTTTGGTGATATACGTCAACGGACCTTCTCCTTGCGCGGCGTCACGGCCAGCTTGTGCACCTGACGCGTGATGGCCTGCGCGATGAAACGCGCCGTGATCGGCGTACCGTCGTAGTGCAGCACCGGCGTCAGCGCGGCGGGGTCGAGTTCGAGTTCGTTGACGAGCAGCGTGCGCATCTGCGCGTCGCGGTTCTGCTCGACCACGAAGACATGGGCGTGGGCGTCGATGAATTCGGCCACGCTGGCCGCGAAGGGATAGGCGCGCAGCCGCATCGCGTCGAGGTGGATGCCCTCTTTGGCCAGCGTCTCCAGCGCCTCGTCCATGGCCGGTGCGGTGGAGCCGAAGTACAGCACGCCCAGGCGCGAGCGCCTGGCCGCCGCGCGCACCTCGGGCGCCGGCACCAGCGCCGCCGCGGTGGCGAACTTCTTCAGCAGGCGCTGCACGTTGTACAGGTAGTCGGGGCCGGCCTCGGAATAACGCGCATATTCGTCGCGCGTGGTGCCGCGCGTGAAGTAGGCGCCCAGGCTCGGGTGCGTGCCGGGCAGCGTGCGCCAGGGGATGCCGTCGCCGTCGACGTCCTTGTAGCGGCCGAAGTCGCGGCCGGCCTCCAGCTCCGCCGCGCTCATCACCTTGCCGCGGTCGTAGCGGCGCGCGTCGTCCCACTGCAAGGGTGCGCTCAGGCGCTGGTTCATGCCGATGTCGAGGTCGGTCATCACGAACACCGGCGTCTGCAGGCGGTCGGCGAGGTCCAGCGCGGTGGCCGCGAACTCGAAGCATTCGGCCGGGTCCTGCGGCAGCAGCATCACATGCCTGGTGTCGCCGTGCGAGGCGTAGGCCGTGCTCAGCAGGTCGGCCTGCTGGGTGCGCGTGGGCATGCCGGTGGAGGGGCCGCCGCGCTGCACGTTGATGATCGTGACCGGGATCTCGGCGAAATAGGCCAGGCCGATGAATTCGGTCATCAGCGACACGCCCGGCCCCGAGGTGGCGGTGAACGCGCGCGCGCCGTTCCAGCCCGCGCCGACGACGATGCCGATGGAGGCGATCTCGTCCTCGGCCTGCACGATGGCGTAGCGCGCCGCGCCGCTGACCGGGTCGTGGCGCAGCTTCCTGCAGTAGGTCTGGAATGCCTCGGCCACCGACGACGAGGGCGTGATCGGGTACCAGGCGCAGACCGTGGCACCGCCGTAGACGCAGCCCAGCGCCGCCGCGGTGTTGCCGTCGACGAAGACGCGATCGCCTACCGTGTCGGCGCGGCGCACACGCAGGCCGATCGGCGGCTTGAGGTGCTCGCGCGCGAAGCTGGCGCCGGCCTGCAGCGCGCGCACGTTCGACTCGAGCAATCGCTCCTTGCCCTTGTACTGCTCGGTGAACAGGCCCTCGATGACCGCGGTGTCGATCTCCATCAGCACCGCCAGCGCGCCCAGCACCATGATGTTCTTGAACAGCGTGCGCTGGCGCGTGTCTTCGTAGGTGGCGTTGCAGATCGCGGTCACCGGCATGCCGATCACCATGATGTCGTCGCGGAAGGCCGACGCCGGCAGCGGCCGCGTGCTGTCGTAGAAGAGGTAGCCGCCCGGTTCGATCTCGGCCACGTCCTGGTCCCAGGTCTGCGGGTTCATCGCCACCATCATGTCGATGCCGCCGCGCCGGCCCAGCCAGCCGCGGGCGCTCACCCGCACCTCGTACCAGGTCGGCAGGCCCTGGATGTTGCTGGGGAAGATGTTGCGCGGGCTCACCGCCACACCCAGGCGCAGGATGGCCTTGGCGAACAACTCGTTGGCCGACGCCGAACCCGAACCGTTGACGTTGGCGAACTTGACGACGAAGTCGTTGACGGACTGGATGCGCTTCATGACTCGGCCCCCACGCGGCGCTCGCGCGGCGTGCTGTCGCGGCAGGCCGGGCCCGCCATCGTGGTGTTGAAGAGGAACTTCTGCATGTCCCAGGCGCCGGTGGGGCAGCGCTCGGCGCACAGCCCGCAGTGCAGGCAGACGTCTTCGTCCTTGACCATCAGGCGGTAGGTCTTCAGCGGCCCGCTCACGTACAGCGCCTGCGTGGTGTCGGTCGCCGGCGCCTTCAGCCGCGTGCGCAATTCGGCCTCTTCGCCGTTGTCGGTGAAGGTGATGCAGTCCATCGGGCAGATGTCGACGCAGGCGTCGCACTCGATGCACAGCTTGTCGGTGAAGACCGTCTGCACGTCGCAGTTCAGGCAGCGCTCGGCCTCCTTGAAGGCGGTGGCGGCGTCGAAGCCGAGTTCGACCTCGACCTTGATGCTGGCCAGCGCGATCTCGGCCGCCACCCACGGCACCTTGAAGCGAGTGTCGTCGGAAGGCGCGTTGTGGTAGCTCCACTCGTGGATGCCCATCTTCTGCGACATCAGGTTGACGTGCGGCGGCGGCCGCTGGCGCACGTCTTCGCCGTGCAGGAAACGGTCGATCGACACCGCCGCCTCGTGGCCGTGCGCCACCGCGGTGATGATGTTCTTGGGGCCGAAGGCGGCGTCGCCGCCGAAGAAGACGCGCGGCAGCCTGGACTGCAACGACACGGCGTCGAGCACCGGCAGGCCCGCGTCGTTGAAGGCTATGCCGCAGTCGCGCTCGATCCACGGGAAGGCGTTTTCCTGCCCCACGGCGACCAGCACTTCGTCACAGTCGAAGCTCACGTCGGGTTCGCCGGTGGGCACCAGGCGGCGCCGGCCGTTGGCGTCGAACACCGGCTGCACGACCTGGAAGCGCATGCCGACCAGCCGCCCGCCTGCGTGCAGGTAGGCCAGCGGCACGTGGCAGTTGATGATCGGGATGCCCTCGTGCATGGCATCTTCCTTCTCCCACGGCGAGGCCTTCATCTCGTCGAAGCCCGAGCGCACGATGACCTTGACGTCGTCGGCGCCGAGCCGGCGCGCCGAACGGCAGCAGTCCATCGCCGTGTTGCCGCCACCGAGCACGATGACGCGCTTGCCGACCTGCGTGACATGGCCGAAGGACACCGAGGCCAGCCAGTCGATGCCGATGTGGATGGCCGCGGCGGCCTGCTGGCGGCCCGGCAGGTCGAGGTCGCGCCCGCGCGGTGCGCCGCAGCCCACGAAGACGGCGTCCCAGGGTTCGGCCAGCAGGGCGTGCATCGAGTCGATGCGCCGGCCGCCGCGGAATTCCACGCCCAGGCCGAGGATGTAGCCCACCTCTTCGTCGATGACACGTTCGGGCAGCCGGAAGCGCGGGATCTGGCTCCACATGAAGCCGCCGGCCTTGGCCTCGCCGTCGAACACCGTGACCGCGTAGCCCTGCGCCGCGAGGTCACGCGCCACCGTCAAGGACGCCGGCCCGGCACCGACGCAGACGACCCTCTTGCCGTTGGACGCCTTGGGGCGCGGGATCATCGCGCGCACCTCGTCGCCCTTCATGTCGGCGGCGACGCGCTTGAGTCGGCAGATCGCCACCGGCTCGGGCTTCTCCGCGTTCTTCTCCTCGACGCGGCCGCGCCGGCACGCCGGCTCGCACGGCCGGTCGCAGGTGCGCCCGAGGATGCCGGGGAAGACGTTGCTGTACCAGTTGACCATGTAGGCGTCGTCGTAACGACCCTGTGCGATCAGCCGGATGTATTCGGGAACGGGGGTGTGGGCGGGGCATGCCCACTGGCAATCGACGACCTTGTGAAAGTAGGCTGGGTCGCTCAGGTCGGTAGGCCGCACGCGTTGTCTCCAGGCTGGGCACCGGGTCGGCACGTCGGGCGGCGTGACGGTGGGCCCTGTCGTTGAGCGCGGCAGTCTACCCCCGTCATCGGCGCGCGGGCCTGCGGCCTGCTGCCATGGACGCGGCCAGTGGTGTCATTCATGCCGCAGAAAGCTGCAGCACCTTGACGAAGGCGTCCACCTTGCGCCCCTTGCGCGCACGGCGCCCGGCGTGCTGGGCCAGTGCGGCGCCCTTGAGCTCTTCCTGCCGTGGTTTGGCGCCGCGCCCGGTGCCGGCCACGAGCAGCCGATCCATGCACGTGGCCACGGCGATCAGCGGCGTCCTCACATCCACGTCCATCAGCGTCAAGCCCTTGCCGCCATTGGCCTGCAGCTTGAGTTCGGCCAGAGGGAACACCAGCAGCCGGCCGTCCTGCGCCAGGCAGGCCACCTGCGTGTGCGCCGCCGCCACGGCCACCGGTGGCAGCAGGCGGCAACCGTCGTCGAGCGTGAGGAAGGCCTTGCCGCCGCGGTTGCGGCCCAGCATGTCGCCGGCCTGGGCCAGCAGGCCGAAACCGGCGCTGTTGGCCAGCAGCAGCCTGGCTGCGGCAGCGCCGGCCCAGCAGTGCGCGACCTGGGTGCCGGGCTCGAGGTCGATCAGCGTCGTGATCGGCACGCCGTCGCCGCGGCCGCCGGGCAGCAGCGACGCGGCCACGCTGTAGACGCGGCCGCTGCCCTTGGCGGCGGTGCCGAACACGAGCAGCGTGTCCACCGAGCGGCACGCAAAGGTGCCATACAGCGCATCGCCGGGCTTGAAGGCCAGCGTCGCGGCGTCGACCTCGTGGCCCTTGAGCGCGCGCACCCAGCCCTTGGCGCTGACCACCACCGTCACCGGCTCGTCGACGACCTTCAGCTCGGCCAGCACCTTCTTCTCTTCCTGCACCAGCGTGCGGCGGGCGTCGCCATGGGCCTTGGCGTCGGCCTCGATCTCGCGCACCACGGTGCGCTTGAGCGCCGCCGGGCTGGCGAGGATCTCCTCGAGCCTGCCCTGCTGTTCACGCTGCTCCTTGAGTTCCTGCTCGATGCGGATGGCCTCCAGCCGCGCCAGCTGGCGCAGCCGGATCTCGAGGATGTCCTCGGCCTGGCGGTCGCTGAGCCGGAAGCGTTCGATCAACGCCGCCTTGGGCTCGTCGGCGTTGCGGATGATGCGGATGACCTCGTCGAGGTTCAGCAGCACCAGCTGCCGGCCTTCGAGCACGTGGATGCGGCCCTGCACCTTGTCCAGCCGGTGCTGCGTGCGGCGCTGCACGGTGGCCTGGCGGAAATCGATCCACTCGGCCAGCATCTGGCGCAGGCTCTTGGGCGTGGGCCGGCCGTCGCGGCCGACCATCGTCAGGTTGACCGGGGTGCTGCACTCCAGGCTGGTGTGCGCCAGCAGCGTGTGGATCAGCTCGGCCTGCTCGACGCTGCGGCTCTTGGGTTCGAACACCAGCCGCACCGGTGCGTCCTTGTTCGACTCGTCGCGCACCGTGTCGAGCACCGCCAGCACGGCGGCCTTGAGCTGCACCTGTTCCTGGCTCAGCGCCTTCTTGCCGGCCTTGACCTTGGGGTTGGTCAGCTCCTCGATCTCCTCCAGCACCTTCTGCGTGCTGGTGCCCGGCGGCAGTTCGTTCACCACCAGCTGCCACTGGCCGCGTGCCAGGTCCTCGATGACCCAGCGCGCCCGCACCTTCAGGCTGCCGCGGCCCGTGCGATAAGCGTCGCGGATGTCGGCGGCCGGGCTGATGATCTGGCCGCCACCCGGGAAGTCGGGCGCCGGCAGCAGGGCAAAGAGCTCGTCGTCGCTGAGCTTGTCGTTCTTCAGCAGCGCCACGGCGGCTGCCGCCACCTCGCGCAGGTTGTGGCTGGGGATCTCGGTGGCCAGGCCCACGGCGATGCCGCTGGCGCCGTTGAGCAGCACGAAAGGCAGCCGCGCCGGCAACTGCTTCGGCTCTTCGGTCGAGCCGTCGTAGTTGGGCTGGAAGTCGACCGTGCCTTCGTCGATCTCGTCGAGCATGAGTCGCGCGATGGGCGCCAGCCGCGCCTCGGTATAGCGCATCGCCGCCGCGCCGTCGCCGTCGCGGCTGCCGAAGTTGTCCTGGCCGTCGACCAGCGGGTAGCGCTGGCTGAAGCCCTGCGCCATGCGCACCAGCGCGTCGTAGGCGGCGGTGTCGCCATGCGGGTGGTAGCGGCCGAGCACGTCGCCGACGACACGCGCGCTCTTCACAGGTTTGGCGCCGCCGGCGCCGCTGTAGGCCAGTCCCATGCGGAACATCGAATACAGGATGCGCCGCTGCACCGGCTTGTTGCCGTCGCAGACATCGGGCAGCGCGCGGCCCTTGACGACGGACAGCGCGTATTCCAGGTAGGCCCGCTGGGCGTAGTCGGCCAGCGGCAGGGTTTCGGCGGCGTCGGCCGGCGGGGGATCGAAGAGATCGTTCATGGAGATCGAAAGGGCGCGGCGACGGCCACCACGCGAAGCGGATGGGGTGACGTCAGACCACGGTGACCAGCGGCGTGTAGCGCGCCAGCATGGCGTCGTGGGTCAACAACTGCATCGGTTCGCTGATGGCCTGCGCCACCAGCATGCGGTCGAAAGGGTCGCCGTGCAGGCGCGGCAATCCGCGCAAGGCCGCGGCATGGTCCCAGGTCATCGGCAACTGCAGCATGGCCGTTTCGCGCAGCCGCCTGTCCAGCAGGTCCATGTCGACTCTCAGCTTGCCCAGGCCGGCCTTGATGGAGGCCTCCCAGATAGATACGCTGCTAACATAGACTTGGTCGGCGCCGTCAATGAGTCGGCGCGCCTGCGGGCCGAGCTGCGCAGAGCCCTGCATGACCCACAACACGATGTGCGTGTCCAGCAGCAGCCTCACGGTTCGATCGGGCCTTCCCACAAGGCCACTTCTTCCTCGGACATCGGGGCGTCGAAGTCATCGGCAATCTCGATCTGCCCCTTGAGCAGACCGTACACGATCTTGCGTTTCGGCTCGACGTCCAGCGGCACCAGCTTGGCCATCGGCGTGCCCGCCTTGGCGATGATCACCGTCTCACCAGCGTGCGCCTGTTCCACCAACTCCGACAGCCGGGTCTTGGCTTCATAGATGTTGACCTGCATGCTGCACTCCGCTTTGACCAAACTTGGTCAATACCGATCTTACCTCAGGACCCTCATCGTTCGCTCGACTCCAGCCCCAGCGCCCGCCGCGCCTGGTATTCGCGGTCGAGCATGCTCATCACGACCAGGCTGTCGTAGCCGTCGGCGGCGTCGCCCGTGATGCGCACGCTCTCGCGCAGCCGGCCTTCCTCGACGAAGCCTTCGCTGGCATACAGCGCCAGCGCGCGTGTGTTGAGCGACTTGACGTCGAGCCAGAAGCGGTGCGCGTGCAGGTCGCGGAAGGCCATCTGCTTGAGCATGCGCACGCAGCGCCGGCCCAGGCCCAGGCCCTTGCTCTGCAACACCAGGCGCTTGAGCTCGACGCTGCGGTGCGGATTGCGGCAACCCTGCAGGATGACGAAGCCGTCGCGCGAGCCGTCGGCGCCGGCCTCGACGATGAAGTGCCGGAAGTCCGGAAAGCGCAGCGCGCCCTCGTGCTGCGTGCGTTCCCAGGGCGAGATGAAAGGCAGGTTGTGGCTGTCGATCTCGACGGTGCCGACGAAGTCCAGGTCCGACAGCATGGTCGGCCGCAGTCGCAAAGGCGGCGCGGGCGGCAGCGGCGAGGCGGACTCAGACATCGACCTCCACCGCGTCCCCGTGCAGTTCCATCAGTTCGCGCCGGGAAGCCGCTTCGCCCTTGCCCATGAGCTTGGTCAGCAGCGCCACGGTGGCGTCGAAGCCCCCCGCCCCATTCGCCAGCCAGCTGACGGGCAACAGCCGACGCGTCTCGGGGTTGAGCGTGGTGTCCCACAGCTGCTCGGCGTTCATTTCGCCCAGGCCCTTGAAGCGGCTGATCGCCCACGAGCCTTCGCGCGCGCCTTCCTTGCGCAGCTTGTCGAGCGCGGCGTCCATCTCGCCGACATCCAGCGCATAGATCTTGGACTGCGGCCGCTTGCCGCGCGCCGGGGCGTCGATGCGGAACAGCGGCGGCCGTGCAATGTAGACGTGGCCGCGCTCGATGAGCTTGGGAAAGTGGCGGAAGAACAGCGTCAGCAGCAGCACCTGGATGTGCGAGCCGTCGACATCGGCGTCGCTCAGGATGCAGACCTTGCCGTAACGCAGGCCGGTAAAGTCCGGCTCGTCGGCCGGGCCGTGCGGGTCCACGCCGACGGCCACCGCGATGTCGTGGATCTCGTTGTTGGCGAACAGCCGGTCGCGCTCGACTTCCCAGGTGTTGAGTACCTTGCCGCGCAGCGGCAGCACGGCCTGCGTTTCCTTGTTGCGGCCCATCTTGGCGCTGCCGCCGGCGCTGTCGCCTTCGACCAGGAAGACCTCGTTCCAGGCCAGGTCGCGGCTTTCGCAGTCGGTCAGCTTGCCGGGCAGCACGGCGACGCCCGAGCCCTTGCGCTTCTCGACCTTCTGCGACGCACGCTGGCGCGTCTGCGCCTGGCGGATCACGAGTTCGGCCAGCTTCCTGCCGTATTCGACATGCTGGTTGAGCCACAACTCGAGCGCCGGACGCACATAACCGGACACCAGCCGCAGCGCGTCGCGCGAATTCAGGCGTTCCTTGATCTGGCCCTGGAACTGCGGGTCGAGCACCTTGGCTGAGAGGACGAAGCTGGCGCGCGAGAACACGTCTTCGGGCATCAGCTTCACGCCCTTGGGCAACAGGCTGTGCAAGTCGATGAAACCCTTGATGGCGCCGAACAGGCCGTCCTTCAGCCCCGACTCGTGGGTGCCGCCGGCCACCGTGGGGATCAGGTTGACATAGCTTTCGCGCAGCGTGTTGCCCTCGTCGGTGAAGGCCACGCACCAGCTCGCGCCCTCGCCTTCGGCGAAATTCTCGGCTTCCTGCGCCGTGGCGTGCTGCGCGCCTTCGAAGAGCGGGATCAGCGGGTCGGCAGGCAGCCCCTGCATCAGGTAGTCGCGCAGGCCGCCCTGGTAGAGCCAGGTCTGCACCTCGGGCTCCTTCTGGCCGGGCTTCTCCTGAGTCAGCACCACCGTCACGCCGGGCATCAGCACGGCCTTGCTGCGCAGCAGGTGCACGAGGTCGGCGCGCGGGAGTTCGGCACTGTCGAAATACTTGACATCGGGCCAGACGCGGACCCGGGTGCCGTGCCTGCGATCACCGACCTTGACCAGGGTCAGGGGATCGACGACGTCGCCCCCCGCAAAGGCCAGCGAAGCCTGCTGCCCGTCGCGCCAGACCGTCACCTCCAGCCGTTTCGCCAGCGCATTCGTCACGCTGACGCCGACGCCGTGCAGGCCGCCCGAGAAGCTGTAGGCGCCGCCGCCGCCCTTGTCGAATTTTCCGCCGGCGTGCAGGCGGGTGAAGACGATCTCGACCACCGGCACGCCCTCCTCCGGGTGCAGGCCAAAGGGGATGCCGCGGCCGTCGTCCTCCACGCTCACCGAGCCGTCGGCGTGCAGCGTGACGGCGATGCGCTTGCCGTGGCCGGCCAGGGCCTCGTCGGCCGCGTTGTCGATCACCTCCTGCACCACATGCAGCGGGTTGTCGGTGCGCGTGTACATGCCCGGCCGCTGCTTCACGGGCTCCAGGCCCTTGAGGACGCGGATCGAGGCTTCGGCGTAGGTCGAATGCTGTCTGGTGGGCATGGACGGGCATTCTAGGGAGCTGTCCATGGCGTCGGACCGGGCGCAAGCGACGTTGAGCACCCAGACCGAGACCTGCGCCGGCGAGGGAACTCGGATCAGGCATGTCGGCAACCGGCAATCACCGCCAGCGCGACCAAGAATCGCGGAAGTGCGGCGCAGCAGGGCGACTTTCAGCGGTAGCGCCCCATCGTCAGCCCGGCCAGGTCGATCTCCGGCTCGCGTCCCGAGACCAGGTCGGCGATCACGCGCCCGGTGCCCGCCGCCATCGTCCAGCCCAGCGTGCCGTGGCCGGTGGCCAGCAGCAGGTTCTTGATCGGCGTCGGGCCGACGATCGGCGTGCCGTCGGGCGTCATCGGGCGCAGCCCGCACCAGAAGCTGGCCTGCCTGACATCGCCACCGCGCGGGAACAGGTCGCTGACGACATGCTCCAGCGTCGCTCGGCGCGGCTCGCGCAAGGCCTCGCTGTAGCCCGCCAGCTCGGCGGTGCCGCCGACCCGGATGCGGTCGCCCAGGCGCGTCACGGCCACCTTGTGCGTCTCGTCCATGACCGTGCTTTCGGGTGCGCCCGCCGGGTCGGCGATGGGCACGGTGATCGAGTAGCCCTTCACCGGGTAGACGGGGATGCGGATCCCCAGCGGTCTCAACAGCACCGGCGAGTGGCTGCCCAGCGCGAGCACCACGCGGTCGGCCTGCAACGGACCGGCGTCGGTGACCACGCCGGTGATCGCGCCGCCCGCCACCTGCAGCGACCGGATGTGCGTGTTCCAACGGAACCGCACGCCCAGTTCGGCCGCCAACTCGGCCAGCCGGTTGCTGAACTTGAAGCAGTCGCCGGTCTCGTCGTTGGGCAGCCGCAGCGCGCCGACGAATTTCTCCTGCGTCAGCCTCAGCGCCGGCTCCACGGCGCAGAAGCCGGCGCGGTCGAGCACCTCGAAGGGCACGCCGTACTGCTTCAGCACCTCGGCGTCGCCCGCGATGCCATCGAGCTGCTTGTACGTGCGAAAGAGCTGCAGCGTGCCCTGGGTGCGCTCGTCGTAGGCGATGCCGGTCTCGGCGCGCAAGGCCTTCAGGCAGTCGCGGCTGTATTCGGCCAACGGCACCATGCGGCTCTTGTTCAGCGCGTAGGCCTTGGCGGTGCAGTTGGCCAGCATCATCGCGCCCCAGCGCCACATCGCGGGATCGAGCATGGGCCAGATCACCAGCGGCGAATGCTGCATCAGCATCCACTTGATGGCCTTGACCGGCACCCCCGGCCCGGCCCAGGGCGCGCTGTAACCGGGCGAGACCTCGCCGGCGTTGGCGTAGCTGGTTTCCAGCGCCGGGCCGGGTTGCCGCTCGACCACTTCCACCTCGTGTCCGGCGCGTGCCAGGTAATACGCCACCGCGGTGCCGATGACACCGCTGCCGAGGACCAGAACCTTCATGTGAACCCCACTTGGACGCCGCATTGGCGGCCCACTGTAGCGACCCGGCGCCGGGCGGCCCGCGGCGTTTTCCGAGAGAATCGCCGCATGAGTCCCGCTTCGACGCCGCCCCGGCTGTCCATGACCCAGGTGCTGCTGTGCGGCGCCGCGATCGTCACGCTGAGCATGGGCATCCGCCACGGCTTCGGCCTGTGGCTGCAGCCGATCACGATGGACCGCGGCTGGACGCGCGAGACCTTCGCCTTCGCGCTGGCGATCCAGAACCTGGCCTGGGGCCTGGCCGGCCCCCTGGCCGGCATGCTGGCCGACCGCTACGGCGCCTTCCGCGTGCTGCTGGCCGGCAGCGTGCTCTACGCCGCCGGCCTGGTGCTGATGGCGCTGGCCACCTCGGGCCTGGCCTTCACCGGCAGCGCCGGCGTGATGCTGGGCATGGCGCAGGCGGGCACCACCTACGCCGTGATCTACGGCGTGATCGCGCGCAACGTGGCGCCCGAGAAGCGCTCGTGGGCGATGGGCGTGGCGGCGGCCGCCGGCTCCTTCGGCCAGTTCCTGATGGTGCCGGTGGAGAACTGGCTCATCGGCACCTGGGGCTGGCAGAACGCGCTCTTCGTGCTGGGATGCGCGGCGCTGGCGATGATGCCGCTGGCCTTCGGGCTGAAGGAGCCCGCGGCAGCGGCCCACGTGGGGCACAAGCAGAGCGTGGGCGCGGCGCTGCGCGAAGCCTTTGCCTACCCGAGCTTTCGCCTGCTGATGGCGGGCTACTTCGTCTGCGGCTTTCAGGTCGTGTTCATCGGCGTCCACATGCCGAGCTACCTGAAGGACAAGGGGCTGAGCCCGGACGTCGCCACCATGGCGCTGGCCTTGATCGGCCTGTTCAACGTCTTCGGCACCTACGCCGCTGGCAGCCTGGGGCAGCGGCTGGCCAAGCGCCACATCCTGGCCGCCATCTACCTGCTGCGCTCGATGGCCATCGTGATCTTCCTGTGGGCGCCGCTGACGCCGTGGAGCGTGTACCTCTTCTCCGCCGTGATGGGGCTGCTGTGGCTGAGCACGGTGCCGCCGACCAACGCCATCGTGGCGCAGATCTTCGGCGTGCAGTACATGAGCATGCTCGGCGGCTTCGTCTTCCTGAGCCACCAGATCGGTTCCTTCCTCGGCGTCTGGCTGGGCGGCAGGCTCTACGACACCACCGGTAGCTACGACATCGTGTGGTGGATCGCGGTGGCGCTGGGCGTGTTCGCGGCGCTGATCAACCTGCCGGTGCGCGAGACCGCCATCGCGCGGCCGGCGCCGCAGCGAGCGTGATGAAGACACGCTGGGTCCGCGTCGGGGTCTGGGGTGCGGCGCTGCTGGCGCTGGCGGCCGCGTTTGCCGCCTACCTCAACCCGCACCTGGCGGTGGACATCGCCAACCGTGTCTGGTCATGCTTCTAGCGCACGAGGACCTGGCGCCTTCGGACTGGGTGCGGCGCTTCGCCGGGCTGATCCGGCCCGGTGGCACGGTGCTCGACGTGGCCTGCGGCAGCGGGCGCCATGTGCGCTGGCTGGCCGCGCAGGGATACGCCGTCACCGCGGTCGACCGCGACGAGGCGGCGATCGCGCCACTGCGTGCCGTGGCCGAGGGTCTGGTCGCCGACCTCGAGGGCGCCCCCTGGCCGCTGACCAGCCGCCGCTTCGACGCCGTCGTCGTCACCAACTACCTGTGGCGTCCCTTGTGGCCGGCGCTGCGCGCAGCGCTGGCCGAAGGCGCGGTGCTCCTCTATGAGACCTTCGCCCACGGCCAGCAGTTGGTCGGCAAGCCGTCGCGGCCGGAATTCCTGCTGCAGAACGGGGAACTGTTGCAGGCCTGCGCGGGTCTGCGCGTGGTGGCCTTCGAGGACGGCTTCGATGGCGGCAACGGCAGCGGTCGCTACGTGCAGCGCATCGCCGCCGTCCATCAGCCGGCCACCGCCGTGGCGCCGCGCTACAGGCTGGCGGGGCCCGGCAGCTAAAATCTCGCGATTCACCCGACGCCCGCACCGCATGAACCCCATTCAAGGCAGCATCGTCGCCCTCGTGACCCCGATGGCCGAGGACGGCAGCATCGACTACGCCGCGCTGCGCGCGCTGATCGACTGGCACATCGCCGAGGGCACCGACTGCATCGGTGTCGTCGGCACCACGGGCGAGTCGCCCACGGTGACGATGGACGAGAACTGCGAGATCATCCGCGTCGCGGTGCAGCATGCTGGCGGGCGCGTGCCGATCATGGCCGGCACCGGGGCCAACGCCACCGCCGAGGCCATCGAGCTGACGCGTTTTGCCAAGCAGGTCGGCGCCGACTGCCACCTGTCGGTGGTGCCCTACTACAACCGGCCTTCGCAGGAAGGCATCTACCAGCACTTCCGCGCCATCGCCGAGGCGGTGGACCTGCCGATGGTGCTGTACAACGTGCCCGGCCGCACGGTGGCCGACATGCTGCCCGAGACCGCGCTGCGCCTGGCCCGCCTGCCCGGCATCGTGGGCATCAAGGAAGCCAGCGGCAACATCGAACGTGCCTGCCAGCTGATCAAGCACGCCCCCGAGGGCTTCGCGGTCTATTCGGGCGACGACGGCACCGCGGTGGCGCTGATGCTGCTCGGCGGGCAAGGCAATGTCAGCGTCACCGCCAACGTCGCGCCGCGGCTGATGCACGAGTTGTGCATGGCGGCCATCGCGGGCGATGCGCGCCACGCCGCGGCGCTGCATCTGCGCCTGCTGCCGCTGCACAAGCAGCTGTTCTGCGAGCCCAGCCCCGCGCCCACGAAATGGGCGCTGGCGCAGCTCGGGCGCTGCACGCCGCAGCTGCGCCTGCCCATCGTGCCGCTCACCGCCAGCGGCCAGGCCCAGGTCGGCCAGGCGCTGCGCGACAGCGGCCTGCTCGGCTGAGCCACCCCCATCCCCTGCCTTTCCTGGCCCATTTGCATGGCCGCACAGCGGCCGTGGCGGAGACATCGAACGTGAATCCTTTCAACGCCGTCATCCCCTTGCGGCTGCGCACCCTGGCGCTGGCGGCGCTGGCCGGCCTGCTGGCCGCCTGCACCTCGACCGACGGCCTGTTTTCTGGCGAGAAGGTCGACTACCGCAGCGCCGCGGCCAGCACCAAGGCCCTGGAAGTGCCACCCGACCTGACGCAGCTGGCGCGTGATTCGCGCTACCAACCGCGGGGTGGCGTCGTCAGCGCGTCGACGGCGGCCGGTGCCGCCACGGCGACAACAGCCGCCGGTCCCGTGGCCACGCCCACCGTGGCCCTGAATGCCAGTGGCGACCTGCGCCTCGAGCGCCAGGGTCAGCAACGCTGGCTCGTCACGTCGCAGACGCCTGAGCAGCTGTGGCCGCAGCTGCGCGCCTTCTGGGAAAAGAGCGGCTTCACGCTCGACGTCGAAGATGCGCCGGCCGGCGTCATGGAGACGAACTGGAACGAGAACCGCGCCAAGCTCCCCAACGACGCCGTGCGCAACACCATCGGCCGCCTGCTGGGCAACCTTTACGACACCGGCGAGCGCGACCGCTTCCGCACCCGCGTCGAACGCACGGCGGGCGGCAGCGAGATCTACGTTTCGCACCGCGGCGCCGAAGAGGTGTTCGTCGGCGTCACGCGCGAAGCAACCACTTGGCGGGCACGGCCCAACGACCCCGAACTCGAAGCCGAGGTCCTGGCGCGCCTGATGGTGACCTTGGGCGCCAGGCAAGACCAGGCGCGTGCCGCCGCTGCCAGCACGGCCACGGC
>JACZKT010000401.1 GCA_014859905.1 Rubrivivax sp. | reverse complement strand
GCCCGCAGCCGCGGCGCATGCCCAGGGGCATGGCGAACGGCATTGCTCAGTGCCTCCTGCGCCACGCGGTAGGCAGTGAACTTGACGGCCAGCGGCGCGTCCGGCAGCCCGGGATCGATGTCGCTGTCGATGGCCACGCCGCCGTGGCGGCTGGCGTCGGCGACGGCGCGCTTGAGCGCATCGGCCAGGCTCAGTTGGGTCATCGACGGCGCTGCCAGCCCGGCGGCGATGTCGCGCAGCTGCTGCATCGCCTCCTGCAGGCTGGCGTGCACCGCATCGGGCTGGGCTTGCGCCTGCGGCGGCTCGTCCGCGCGCAGCAGCGCGAAGGCCAGGTTCTGCACCGGTCCGTCGTGCAGGTCGGCCGCGATGCGCCGCAGCGACATCTCGCCCATCGCCGTGGTCCGGGCACCTGCTTCCTGCAGGCGGCGGTTGATGCGGCGGTTCTCCGCCAGCAGGCGCTCGAGGCCCTGCACCTGGCGGGCCAGTTCCGACTGCTGGCCGCTGATGGTGTGGCTGGCGCGCAGCACCAGCGCGTACAGGATCGAAAACAGCAGCATCGCACCCAGGCCGATGGTGACCCAGCTCTGGCGCTGGGCGCTGACGATCTCCGCCTCCACTGTGTCGACCTCGTGATAGAACTCCGCGATCGCCTGCACCGTGCTCGACCCGGGCGGCCGCAGCGGCACGTAGATCTCGATCAGGCGCGACCAGAGCGCGCGCTCGGGGGCGTTGTCGGGCCCGTCGAGCGGGCTGATCGCGGCCAGCATCTGGCCCGACAGCGCGATCGCGTGGTGGTCGTGCAACGGGAACTTCATGCCGTCCTGCACGTGGTCGCTGCTGTAGTGGATGAGCCCGTCCGGCGACCACAGCTTGAAGCGCACCACCCGCTGCGCCAGCGGGCCGTGGACGAAGATGTCGTCCAGCATGCGGCGGGTTTCGCTGTCGAGCTCGCCGTCGCGCATGAACTTGTCGAGACGGCGCGACAGGATGCTCTCGAAGTAGGCCGCGGCCAGGCTGGCCGTGCGGTTGACGATGCTGGCCTCGATGCGCTGGCTGACCCAGTGGCCGGTGGCCGCCACCGCGGCGGCCAGCACCAGCACGCTGGCAACCAGGAACTGGCGCGCCAGACTGATGCGCGTGAAGGGGCGTGCGGGCGCGGGCCCCGAGGCGGGGGCCTGCGCGTCCAAGAGGCCATGGGAGGCTGCCATCCAGCGTCCATCGTACCGCCGTCGCCCCCGCGCATCAGACCAAAGTCCGATGAACTCGCGACTGCGGTCCGATGTGTCTCCTTCAGCTTTGCTTAAGGATGTGTCCCGTGGTCACAAGGGCAAGCGCATGTGACCTCCGCCATCGAACCCGCCCACCGGAGACACAAATACCATGTTGACTGCCGTCTTCACCCGACGCCGCCTGGCCGCCCTGCTCGCCGGCGCTGCCGCGCTGATCGCCTCCTTGCCCAGCCAGGCCGTTCCGGCCTGGGCGCGCCAGACCGGCAAGGCCTGCGTGGCCTGCCACTTCCAGCACTACCCCGCACTCAACGATTTCGGCATGGACTTCAAGGCCAGCGGCTATGTCGACATCAAGGCCAAGCCGCTGGCGGGCAAGGACCTGTCGATCGCCGACACGCTGTACGCCAGCCTGTTCAGCAAGATCCGCTGGCAGAAGACCAACGGCAACGACGGCCTGAACGCCGACGGCGAGAAGGCCAAGACCACGCACAGCGGCGAGCTGCAGTTCCCCGACGAGTTCGCCATCCTGCTCGGCGGGCGCGTAGGTCAGAACGTCGGCTTCATGCTCGAGGGCCAGCTGGCCGGTGACGGCGCGGTGATGGCGGGCTTCAAGATGCCGATGATGTGGCCGCTGGGTGAATCGGGCATGAAGGCCGGCGTGGTGCCCTTCACGACCGACGCGCTGGGTGCTTCCTACGGCTTCGAGCTGTTCAATACCGGCGCCGTGCGCAACGTGCGCATCAGCGAACACCGCGCCGAGACCTCGGCGCAGCAGTACGTGTTCTTCCAGGGCACCGGCCCGCTGGGGGGCGAGACCAATCCGGTTTCCGGCGCCCAGTCGCGCAACACTGCAGGCGCGGCCACCGGCTTCTCCTTCGTGCTGTACGACCCGTTGTTCTTCGTCGTCGTGGCGCCGCACACGCCCAACCACCTGGCCGGGGCCGAGAGCCAGCTCGGCGGGCTCAACGCCACCTACTTCCGCGCGGCAGTGACACCGTCGTTCCGGGGCTGGTCGCTGGGGGCCGGTGTGCAGGCCTGGTCGGGCAACAACGTGCGCTTCAACGACGGCGGTGCGGGCGTGTTCTCCAACGACATCGCCACCGTCCAGACCAAGGGCTGGGCCATCGACGCACAGGCGCAGGGCAACGTCGGCAGCATGCCGCTGGGGCTGTACCTGGCGCACGCCAGGGCGCCCGGCACGGCGGCCGGTTCGGCGACGCCCAACCTGTTCAACGCCAACCCGAACGCCCGCACGGCGACGACGCTGACCGCGGAGCTCGGCGTGCTGCCGCACAAGGCCACGGTGGTGGCGTCCTTGCGCCGCGCCGACAACGGCGCCAATGCGTCGAGCAAGGACAACGCCTTGACGCTGGGCGCCACGTATCAGGTCTACCAGAACCTGCAACTGCAACTGATGCACAGCCGGCGCTCCGACGGCAGCAACGGCGTCGGCCGCTACGGGCCGAACTACGCCGCCGGTGGCACGGTGGCTGGCGACGCGCTGACGACCTTCATGCTCTCGGTCGGCTATTGAACATGGGCAAGGCCGCTTACGCCGCCCTGGCGCTGGGCGGTGCCCTCGTCCTTGCTGCGGGTGGCGCGCGCGCTGCCCCGCTCGAACAGCACCTGCCGGTCTGCGCCGCCTGCCATGGCAAGGACGGCAACAGCCTCATCGCCGACAACCCGTCGCTCGCCGGCATGGCGCCCGAGTACCTGGTGCGCCAGATGAAGCACTTCAAGTCCGGCGATCGCAAGAGCGCGGTGATGGCGCCGATGGCTGCCGCGCTGGATGCCGACGCGATGCAGGCGCTGGCGGACCACTTCAGCGAGCAGACCCCGGCCGCCGGCAAGGCGGGCGATCCGGCGCTGGCAGCCAAGGGCAAGGTCGTCTACGACGAGGGCATCGTCGGCTCGGCCGTGCCGGCCTGCTCGGGATGCCATGGCGACGACGGTTCCGGTGACGCGAAGTACCCGCGCCTGGCGGGGCAGCATGCGGCCTACGTCGAGCAGCAGCTCGCCGCCTACCGCAGCGGCGCGCGTGCGAACGACCTCAAGGGCGTCATGGGCGCGGTGGCCAAGCGCATGAGCGACGCCGACATGCGTGCCGTGGCGCAGTACATCACCGGCATGAACAAGGAATGAGCATGCGTTGGCAGAGTTTCGCAACGTCGGCAGTGCTGGTCCTGCTGGGGGTCCTGGGCGCCGAACTCGGCCACGCCGACGACGCCGACGCCAAGCGCAGCCCGCGCGGCTACGGCAGCAAGGGCTTCGTGTGGGAGCGCATGACCCCCGAACAGGTGGAAGTGATGAGACTCAGCGGCGACGCCGAGCGCGGCCGCGAGACCTACCGGCAGTGCGCGGGCTGCCATCGCGCCGCCGGTGTCGGCCGCTCCGACGGCGCCTATCCGCGCCTGACCGGCCAGCACGCCGCCGTCATCATCAAGCAGATCACCGACACCCGCGCCGGCATCCGCACGAACCCGAAGATGGAGCCCTTCAGTGCCAGCCATGCGCTGGGCCTGCAGGAGATCGCCGACGTCGCCGAATACCTGTCGCTGGCACGCAGCATGCAGGACAACGGCAAGGGTGACGCGGTGGCGGCGACCCGCGGACAGGCGCTGTACGTCCGCCTGGCCTGCGCCGACTGCCACGGTCGCTCAGGCGAGGGCAACATGCCCAAGCTGTACCCGGTGGTGGCAGCACAGCACTACGAGTATCTGCTGCGCGAGATGGTGCACATCCAGGCCGGCACGCGCGGCAATTCGCACCCGGACATGGTCAAGTCCTTGCGGGGTCTGGCGGCAGCCGATCTGCAAGCGCTGGCAAGCTATATGTCGCGCCTGGCCGACTACCGCGGGCCGGCGCGGTGACGCCGAGGCGCCGTCGCTGGCTGTGGCCTGCGTTGCCGCTGGCGCTGCTGCTGGCCGCCTGCGGCTCGGTCTGGGGACCGGCCGGCACTGACG
>JACZKT010000400.1 GCA_014859905.1 Rubrivivax sp. | reverse complement strand
GCGCGTGGCTGTCTCGGCGCGCAGCGCGGTGACCCTGCAGGCCTTTGCCCGCGAGCATGCCGACAGCCTGGCGCTGCCGCTCGACGCCACCGACCGCATCGCCATGCGCGCCGCCGCCGAGCGCATCGGGCGCGAATGGGGCGGGCTGGACATGGCCGTGTACTGCGCCGGCTACTACAAGCCGATGCGTGCCACCGCCTTCGACCTCGACGAAGCGCTGCGCCACGAACAGGTCAACTATGTCGGTGCCCTGGTCATGCTCGACGCCGTGCTGCCGGTGCTGCTGCGTCAGAAGAGCGGCCACATCAGCCTGGTCAGCAGCGTCGTCGGCTACCGCGGCCTGCCCAGGGCGCTGGCCTACGGCCCCACCAAGGCGGCGTTGATCAACCTCGCCGAGTCGCTGTACTTCGACCTCACCGACCACGGCATCGGCGTCTCGGTGGTGTGCCCGGGCTACGTGGACACGCCGGCCACCGAGCAGAACGACTACCGCATGCCGGCCTTGATCACCGCCGACGAGGCGGCGGCGCACATGATGTCCGGTTGGGGGCGCGGCGAATTCCAGATGCACTTTCCCAAGCGCTTCACCGCCTGGGTCAAGGCGCTGAGCCATGTCGGCGACGCAATGTATTTCCGCGCGGTGCGCCGCGTCACCGGGCTGTGAGCGGCGTGGCCATGGACCCGCGGCTGCAGCGGATCGTGACGCTGTTCGAGCGCCTGGCGCCCACCGACCTGCCGCGGCTGGCCGAGATCTACACCGCCGACGCACGATTCAAGGACCCCTTCAACGAGGTGCAGGGAGTGGCCGCCATCACGCGCGTCTTCGAGCACATGTTCAACGCGCTGGAGGCGCCACGCTTCGTCATCCGCGACACCCTCGTGCAGGGCGACCAGTGTTTCCTGAGCTGGGACTTCGTCTTCCGCCTGCGGCGCCACCGCGGCGCCGAGCAGCTCATCCGCGGCGCCTCGCACCTGCAGCTGGCGAGCGACGGGCGCATCGCCGTGCACCGCGACTACTGGGATGCGGCCGAAGAGCTATATGAAAAGCTGCCCATCGTCGGCGCATTGATGCGCTGGCTGAAACGGCGCGTCAACGCGTGATCGCGCTCAGCGCTGCCCTTCGGTGAGCGAGAACAACTGGAACAGCCCTGACTTGTCGACGAACCAGGTCTCGGTGAACCTGACCGTGGCGCCCGGCATCGCCGCCGGTGCGGGGTAGGGCGAAGCGCGGCGCACCATGGCCAGCACCCAGGGTGCCACCTCGTCGGCTGCGGGCTTGCGCACGACATGGACGTTGAGCACCTGACCGCTGGCGTCGAGCTCGGTCTCGACCATCATGATGCCGTACAGCAGTGGCGGCAGCCTGCCGCGGTAGACGCGCATCGGGTAGGCGGTGTAGACGTGGCGCGCGGCGTCGATGCGGTATTCGGTTTCGACCTCGGCCGGCGAGGCCCGCGGCGTGCCCTGCACCAGCGGCGCCGGCACCATGCTGAACTGCGCCAGCGCCGCCTGCGCGGCCAGCAGCAATGCCGTGCCGGCGAGGTGACGCCACCAGCGAGCTGCACTGTGCATGTGATGGATCTTCATGTTCGCTGTGGCTGGCCCGTTGCCGGCCTGCGCCCTCCGCCGCAAGCGGTGAGGTTACACGATGGCCGGCGGCGGCCGGGGTGCGCCGGGCAGGGGTTTTCAGGTACGAACACACGCGCCCTGCGGCCGACCGGCGTTCAGCGCAGCCAGCCCTTGCGCCGGAAATAGATGAACGGCGCCGCCACCGATGCCAGCATCAGGACCAGCGCGAAGGGGTAGCCGGCGGCCCAGTCGAGTTCGGGCATGGCCTTGAAGTTCATGCCGTAGATGCTGGCGATCAGCGTCGGCGGCAGCATCGCCACCCCGACCACCGAGAAGATCTTGATCACCTTGTTCTGGTTGATGTTGATGAAGCCGACGATGGTGTCCATCAGGAAGTTGATCTTGTCGAACAGGAAGGCGGTGTGCGAGTCGAGCGAGTCGATGTCGCGCAGGATCTGGCGCGCCTCCTCGAACTGCTCGGCGCTGAGCATGCGGCTGCGCATCATGAAGCTCAGCGCGCGGCGTGTGTCCATCATGTTGCGGCGGATGCGGCCGTTGAGGTCTTCCTCGCGTGCGATGGCGGCCAGCGCCTCGGCGGCGATGGTGTCGTTGACCTCGTCCCCGAGCACACGCGCGCTGACCTTCTCGAGCTTGTCGTAGACGCCCTCCAGCGCATCGGCCGAGTACTCGGCGTCGGCGTCGTAGAGCTTGAGCAGCACGTCGCGGGCGTCCTCGATCAGTGCCGGCGTGCGGCGCGCGCGCAGGCGCAGCAGGCGGAACACCGGCAGGTCTTCGTCGTGGATCGTGAACAACACGTTCTGGAACAGGATGAAGGCCACGCGCACGGTGCGCGCAGGTTCGGCGCCGGGGCCCTTGCTCGGATCCCCGGCGTCGATGAGGAAGTCCGAGCGGATGTGCAGCTCGCCGTTGTCCTCTTCGTAGAAACGGGCCGATTCCTCCAGGTCGTCGTCGACCGCGTCACTCGGGATGCTGACGCCGAAGCGCTCGTTGATCCAGTTCTTCTCTTCGGCGGTGGGGCTCTCCAGGTCGACCCAGACCGGGCGCACGTGGGCCAGGCCGGCGAGGCTTTCGATCTCTTCCTGGAACAGCCGGCCGTTGGTCAGCGTGAAGACGTTGAGCATCTCTTACTCCGGGGGTGCGGGCCGGTGGCGGCCGGCACGGTGGCAAGCGCTTGGGCCTCAGCGGCGGCTGGCAGGCGAGGCGGCGCGGGATGGTGCGGCGGTGTCCCGTCTCATCCCGGGCGGCCAGCGGGCGCGGACCCGGAACGGACGGTCACCGAGGGTGACTCGGGTCCAAGACCTGCCTCCGAAGTTTGAGTAACCCGAAATTATGCCCTCGCCAGGCCCCTCTGCGGCCTGGCGAGGGGCCGTGATGGCAGACTGCGGCCATGAGGACGACACTGCGCTGGGCTGCAGCCTTGCTGCTGCTGGCGCTGGCGGCGGCAGCGCTGGCGCTGGCCGCGGCGCTGCAGCGCAAGCCGGTCGTGGCCGTGCACGAGGAGATCGGAGCTGACGATGCGGCGCGCGTCATGGCCTTGCTGCGCGCGCACGATCCGCGCTACGCCACGCCCGGCCGCCTGCGCGCGGTGTCCATGAACGAGGGTGAGCTCGAGGTCTTGCTCAACCACGGCGCACGCCGCTGGCTTGCCGCCAGCAGCCAGGTCAGCCTGCGGCGCGGCGCGGCCACGGTGACGATGAGCGGGCGGGCGCCGGCCAACCCCTTCGGGCGCTGGGTCAACGTCGAGCTACGGCTGGTCCAGACCGGCGCCCTGCCGGCCATCGAGTCGATGCGCATCGGGCGCCTGCCGATCCCGGTGTGGCTGGGCGAATGGCTCGGGCTGCGATGGATCGAGCGCGCCGGCCTGCTGAGCGAGCTGCAGCTGCCGGCCGATGTGATCCGCGACGTGCGCTTCATGCCGCAGCATCTGCAGGTGGTCTATGCCTGGCGCAGCGATAGCACGCAACGCGTGCTGGAAGCGCTGCTGCCGGCCGCCGAACAACAACGTCTGCGCGTCTACGCCGAGCGCCTGGCCGAACTCAGCCACGGTCTGAAGCCGGCCTGGGAGGTGCCGCTGGCGCAGTTGCTGGGGCCGCTGTTCACGCTGGCGCAGGCGCGCACCGCGGCCGGCGGCGATGCCGCGGCGGAGAACCGAGCCGCGATCGTCGTGCTGACGCTGTTTGCCAATGGACGTGGTTTGCCGTCGGTG
>JACZKT010000399.1 GCA_014859905.1 Rubrivivax sp. | reverse complement strand
CCGTGATGTCGCCCTCGGGGTCCAGGCGCACGGTGGCGCCGTCCTGCGAGGCGATGCGCGCACCGCCCACGCCGTAGAACGCGGCGCTGGGGTTGGTGAGCTCGATCACGGTGGCAAAGCCGATGCCGCGATGGATGCCCTGCTTGCGCAGCGCCGCCTGCTCGGCGCGCAAGGCGTCGTAGTTCATCAGCTCGCGCAGCTTCCTCAGGCTGGCCTCGTGCGAGAGGATCTCCAGCTTGATGCCGGAGGCACCGGCCGTCGGGTAGGCGTCGTCGGGGATCACATTGCGCTGGCGGATCTCCAGCGGGTCCATGCCTATCTTCTGCGCCGCCAGGTCCACCAGCGCCTCGGTCACGGCGCAGGCGATCGGGTGGCCCACGCCGCGGTACTGGCAGGTCGGCGTCTTGTTCTGGAACACCACGTTCAGCTTGGCGCGGTAGTGCTTGTGCTTGTACGGGCCGCCCACCAGGTTGACGACCTGGTTGCCCTCGATGGCGCTGGTGCGCGGAAACACCGAGTACGGGCCGATGCCGGTGAGATCGTCGATCTCGAAGCCCAGGATCTCGCCGTCCCGGTTCACCGCGATGCGGCCCTTCACCCGGTGGTGGCGCGCGTGGATGTCGCTGCTGAAGCTCTCGAGCCGGTCGGCCACGAACTTCACCGGGCGTCCGAGCATGATGGACAGCGCCACGGTGGCGAAGTCGTCGGGGTAGGCGTGCACCTTGATGCCGAAGGAGCCACCCACGTCCTTGCAGACGACGCGGATGGCGCTGGCCGGCAGGTCGAACTGGCGTCCGTACAAGTCCTGCATCATGTGCGGGGCCTGGGAGGAGTGGTACACCGTGAGGCGCTGCTCGGCCGGGTTCCAGTGGGCGATCTGGACCCGCGGCTCCAGTGTCACGCCGGTGTGGCGGCCGAACTCGAGGGTCGCTTCGGCCACCGTGTCGGCCCCGGCAAAGACCTTGTCCACCTCCCCGACGTCGAGGCTGCGCGTGAAGCACAGGTTGTCGCCCAGTTCGGGGTGGATCAGCGGCGTGGCCGGATCGAGCGCGGTCTGCATGTCGGTGACCGCAGGCAGTTCCTGCCAATCCACCGTGATGAGCTGCAGCGCGTCTTCGGCCTGGGCTCGCGTCTCGGCAACCACCGCCACCACGGGCTCGCCCTGCCAGCAGGCGCGGTCCACCGCCAGCGGGTACTGCGGGGCCGACTTCATCCCCGCCAGATGGCCGAGCACGGCCACCCAGGGCTTGCACACCTTGGCCAGGTCGTGGCCGTCGGCCACCAGCAGCACGCCGGGCACGGCGCGCGCCTCGTCGGCGTGGATCTTCCCGATGCGCATGTGCGCCACCGGGCTGCGCCAGTAGGCCACGTGCGCCATGCGCGGCAGTTCGAGGTCGTCGACGAACTGACCCAGGCCCTGCGTGAGGCGCTCGATGCCGCCTCGCGGCACGGAGACGCCGATGTAGCGGGCGTCCTCGGTGACGGGGGTCAGCGGCGCGGGATGGTCCACACCGGGCTCGAGGTCGACGATGTCATCGCGTTTCATGCCGAGGCCTCCGTGCGGCCGGCGGCCGCCTTGCGCTGCTGCAGGACGTCGCAGATCGCGTCGACGATCGCGTGATAGCCGGTGCAGCGGCAGTAGTTGCCTGAAATCCATTCGCGCACCTCGGCGCGGCTGGCGTCGGGCCGCTGCTCGACCAGTTCCTTGGCGGCCATCAGCATGCCCGAGGTGCAGAAGCCGCACTGCAGGGCGTTGCGCTGCACGAAGGCGTCCTGCAGGTCGCGGATGACCCCGGCCCGGCTCAGGCCCTCGATGGTGTTGACCGTGCCGCCGTCGGCCTGCACGGCCAGCGTGAGACAGCCGCGCACGGTGTGCCCGTTGAGCTCGACGGTGCAGGCGCCGCAGACGCCGTGTTCGCAGCCCAGGTGGCTGCCCTTGAGGCCGAGGGTTTCGCGCAGGAAGTCCACCAGGTGCGTGCGTGGCTCCACGCTGCGCTGGTGGGCCACACCATTGACGGTGACACGGATGGGGTACAGGTCAGCCATGGGAAGTGTCCTCTCTCAGGCGTGGGCACCGTTGAGCAGGCGCTGCAGCAGCACGCCGGCCAGGTGACGCTTGGTCTCGGGGGAGTTGGTCAGGTCGGGCAAGGGGTCGATCTCCGCCCGCAGGCTGGCGGCGGCCGTCGCCGCGAGGGCTTCGTCGGCGACCTTGCCGTTCAGCAGGGCTTCGGTCATGCGGGCACGCAGCGGCGTCGAGGCGACGCCCATGAGCACGATGCGGGTGTCGGCGAGCACGCCGGCGCTGCGTCGGCCGGCGATGGCCATGCCGACGATGGCGTAGTCGCCGCGGCGGCGCGCGAGCTCGTCGAAGGCGAACCAGCTCCCGGGTGCGGCCAGCGGGATCTCGGCGGCCACCAGAACCTCGTCGGGTTCGAGCGCGGTGGCGTACAGGCCCTGGAAGAAGTCGTCGGCCGCGACTCGGCGCTCGCCCTTCGGTCCCTGTGCAACGACCGTGCCGCCCAGCGCCAGCAGGCAGGCCGGCCATTCGGCCGCGGCGTCGGCGTGGGCGATGGAGCCGCCCCAGGTGCCGGCATTGCGGATGGCGCGGTGGGCGATGTGCGGGGCGGCTGCCGACAGCAGCGGCGCGTGCTGCGCGACCAGCGCGCTGCCCTCGATCTCGGTGTGCGTGGTCAGCGCGCCGATGCGCAGCATGCCGCCCTGCACGCCGATGCCGCGAAGCGCGTCCAGGCCGTTGATGTCGACCAGCAGCCTCGGCTCGGACAGGCGCATGTTGAGCGAGGCCAGCAGGGACTGACCACCCGCGAGCAGCCGGGCGTCGTCGCCATGCTCCTGCAGCAGCGAGATCACCTGGTCCATGGAACGAGGTTTGACGTAGTCGAAGGCGGCGGCTTTCAAGAGAGTCTCCTCAACGGCTGAACAGGGACGCGATCCACACGCCGAAGCCGGTGGACAGGGCGCCG
>JACZKT010000398.1 GCA_014859905.1 Rubrivivax sp. | reverse complement strand
GTGATCAACCTGCTGGACCCCGACGTCATCGTGCTCGGCGGCGGCCTGTCGCGCCTGCCGCACCTGTACGACCAGGTGCCGGCGCTGTGGGAGCAGTGGGTCTTCGGCGCCGGCAGCGACCCGGTGCGCACGCGGCTGCTGCCGGCGCGCCACGGCGACGCCTCGGGTGTGCGCGGCGCGGCCTGGATCGGCCGCGCAGCACGGACACCCGGCAAACTACTGATCGCGTGAGCGATTTCCGTCACGAGCCTGTCGAGCTTGGGTCGAGGAGCGCAGCCGTACACCCGTACGGCGAGCACCGCAGGCCCGAGATCGGCAGGCGTAGCAGGAAAGCGCTCGCGCTCAGGCGTGCTTGGCGATCAGCGCCTTGGCGCTGGCCAGCAGCGCCTTGCCCTTGAAGCCGCGCTTGTCCATGTCGGCAACCCACTCGCCGTCGATGGCGCTGGATCGACCGACGAATTCCTGCGTCTGTTCGGCCGTGAAGGTGTACACGGTATTGCCCCGGTCCACGGCCAGCTTGCGGCTGGGCACGTCATTGGCCTGCTGCACCTTGCCCAGCCAGGCCGAGGTGGCGCTGCCGGAATTGGCGTCGATGACCTTCTTCAGGTCGGGCGCCAGGCCGTCGTACTTCGACTTGTTCATCGCCATCACGAAAGTCGTCGTGTAGAAGGCCGGGCTGTTGGCCGGGAATTCGCTGTGGAACTTGGCCAGTTCGTGCACCTTCACTGCCGGCACCACTTCCCAGGGGATGACGCAGCCTTCGATGGTGCCCTTGCTCAGGGCATCGGGGATCTGCGGCAGCGGCATGCCCACCGGAATGGCGCCCACCGAACCCAGCAGCTTGGTGACCTGGCGCGTCGGGCCGCGCACCTTCAGGCCACGCAGGTCGGCCACCGACTTCACCTGCCTGGCCACGGTGTGGATCATGCCCGGGCCGTGCACGTGCAGCGCCAGCACCTGCGTTTCCTTGAACTCGTCGGGGCACTGGGTCTGGAAGTACTCCCAGTAGGCCTTGGACGTGGCCTCGGCGTTGTTCATCATGAACGGCAGCTCGAAGACCTCGATGCGCGGGAAGCGGCCGGCGGTGTTGCCGGGCAACGTCCAGACGATGTCGACGACGCCGTCGCGCGCCTGGTCGTACAACTGCACCGGCGTGCCGCCGAGCTGCATCGCCGGATAGGCCTCGAACTTGATGCGGCCGCCGGACTCCTTCTCGACCTTGTCCATCCACGGCTTGTGCATCGTCAGCCATACGCCGCTCATCGGCGGCATGAAAGTGTGGAACTTGAGCGTGACGCTCTGCTGGGCCAGGCCCGACAGGTGCGGCACGCCGAGCGCGGCCGCGGCGGCGGCGCCCTGCACGAAGGAACGACGTTTCATTGCTTTGTCTCCGGGGGTGGGTGTAAGGACAGGAAGCTAACGGCTCCACGACCTTGTAGCCGTCATGGTTGACCCTAGCCGACGAACTGCACCAGCCACAGCGACAGCGCGGGGAAGAGCATCAGCAGCAGCAGCCGCACCAGGTCGCTGGCCAGGAAGGGCAGCACGCCACGGTAGCTTTCGGCGATGGGCACGTCGCGCGCCATGCCGTTGACGACGTAGACGTTCAGCCCCACCGGCGGCGACAGCAGGCCGAAGCTCACCGTCATCAGCACGACGATGCCGAACCACAGCGCCACGCTCTCCTTGGGCATGCCGAAGTCCAGGCCCATGATGACCGGGAAGAAGATCGGAATCGTCAGCAGCAGCACCGACAGCTCGTCCATCAGGCAGCCGAGCACGATGTAGAGCCCCACGATGGCGGCCACCACCATGAACGGCGACAGGCCCCAGTTCTGCACCAGTGCGGCGAGTTGCCCCGGCACCTGCGTCAGCGTCAGCGCCGAATTCATGAGGTCGGCGCCGAGGAAGATCAGGAAGATCATCGCCGAGGCCTCGGCGGTGGCGTAGAAGCAGAACTTGAACTTCTTCCAGGTCATCTCGCGCTTGACCAGCGCCGCGAAGAAGGTCGCTGCCGCACCCACGGCCGCACCTTCGGTGGGCGTGAACTTGCCGCCGTAGATGCCGCCGAAGACGATGAGAAAAATGACCACGATGGGCAAGACACCCCACACCGCGCGGGCGCTGAGCGAGGGCGCATCGGCGTCGTGTTCCGGCGCATGGCCGGGCGCCAGGCGCACGTAGATCGCAATGGCGATGATGTAGCCGAGCATCGCGATGGCGCCGGGGATCATCGCCGCCGCAAAGAGCTTGGCGATGTTCTGCTCGGTGAGGATGGCGTAGATCACCAGCGGCACCGACGGCGGGATCAGGATGCCGAGTGTGCCGCCGGCGGCCAGCGTACCGGTGGCCAGGCGGCCCGAATAACCGTGGCGCTTCATCTCCGGCAGCGCCACCGAGGTGATGGTGGCCGCCGTGGCCACCGACGAGCCGCAGATGGCGCCGAAGGCGGCGCAGGCGATCACCGCACCCATTGCCAACCCGCCCTTGAAACGCGACATCGCCGCCGCCGCCACCTCGAACAGCGCCTTGCTGATGCCGCCCTGGGTGGCGAAGTTGCCCATCAGGATGAATAGCGGGATCACGCTCAGGTCGTAGCTGGCAAAACGCGCGAAGGCCTGCGTGTTGAGAAAGCTCGCCAGCGGCAGCCAGCCCGCCTGCGCCACGTAGCCCACCGCGCCGGCCACGAACATGGCCACCGCGATCGGCGTGCGCAGCGCCATCAGCACGATCATGATGGCGAAGATCGCCACCGTCAGCTGCACCGGCGTCATGCCACTCCCGGGCGTTGGAAGCCGCGCGCGGCCTGCACGAGGCCGATCAGCGCCGCCAGCGCCAGCGGCGGCACCATCGCGCAATAGACCACCCACTCGGGAAAGCCGAGCATCATCGAGCCCGAGTTCGAGCGCCAGGCGCTGAGGCCGCCGATCGTGGTGCGCCAGGCCATCAGCGCCATCACCGCAGCGACCATCAAGGCGCCGAAGCGGTCCAGGCGCTCGCGCGCCGCCTCGCTGGCACCGCCGGTGAAGAAGTCGACGATGATGTTGCCGCGCCGCACCTGGCACCAGGGCATGAACAGCGCGATCGCCGCACCGGCGGCCGAGCCCGAGAGCTCGAAGTCACCGACGATGGTCCAGCCCGTGGTATTGCGGCCGATGACGCTGGCGCAGGTCATCAGCGTGATCACGGTCAGCAGCACGCCGGCCAGCACTGCGCACAGCTTGGCCAGGGTTTCCAGGACTTTCAAGACGGTGCCTCCGGCGGGATCGAGCTCAATATTGTGTCGCCGGCAGGCGGGCCACCAGGCCCTCCAGCTCGGGGCTCAGGACGATCTGGCACGACAGCCGGCTGGTCGGCTCGCGCGGCGCGGCCGTCATCTCGAGCATGGCCAGTTCGTCGGCTGTCGGCGCCGGCAGCCGCGCGGCCCACTCGGGGGCGACGATGACGTGGCAGGTGGCACAGCTGAGCACGCCGCCGCAGTCGGCCGCGATGCCGTCGACGCCGGCCGCCAGCGCGGCGCGCATCAGGCTCAGGCCGGGACGACCGGCCACCGGCCGACGATGGCCATCGGCGGCATCGAGCAGGACCGTGACGACGGACAGGGTCATCGGCTGGCGCGGCTCAGAAACGGCTGAAGTATTCACGTCGCTCCCAGGCGGCAGGATCCTCGGCCTGGGCGTGGCGTGCCAGTTCCTGCCGCTTGATGGCGTGGAACACCTGCGCCATCGGTTCGCCCAGACCCTGCTGCAGCACGCTGTCGGCGGCCAGGGCATCCAGCGCCTGGCCCAGAGACGCCGGCAGCAGCGCCGCCGAGGCGGCCGCACCGGCGTAGGGCGACGCGGTGGCCGGCCCCGGTTCGAGCCGGCGCGCCAGGCCGTCGAGCCCGGCCCAGACCTGCGCCGCGATCGCCAGGTAGGGGTTGGCCATGGCCTCGGGCAGGCGGTTCTCGATGCGCATGTCATGGCCGCCGGGCGTACCGACCACGCGCAGCATGGCGCCGCGGTTGTCGCGCCCCCACAGCGCCGCCTGTGGCGCCATCACGCTGCCGCGGTAACGGCTGTAGGCAACGATGCTGGGCGCGCACAGCGCGGCCATGCCGCTCGCGTGCGCCAGCAGCCCGGCCAGCCAGTGCGCGCCGGTGTCGCTGAGCCAGTGGCGCGCGCTGCCCGCGTCACCGGCCGCTGCGTCGCGACGCATGACGTTGTGGCCCTCGGCGTCGACCAGCGAATGGTGCAGGTGCCAGCCGCTGGCAATGGCACCGGCAAAGGGCGGCCGGCAGACGAAGCTGGCGTGGTAACCGGCGCGGCGCAGCGCCTGGCGCACGCCGCTGCGGAACAGCACCAGCTGGTCGGCCGCGGCGAGCGCGTCGGTGGGGCCGAACACGGCTTCGACCTGGCTCGGGCCGAGCTCGATCTCCAGTGCACGCAGCGGCAGACCCAGCGCCAGCGCGGTGCGGCGCACGATGGCCAAGGGCTCGTCGCAGCGGTCGGCCCAGCTCTCGGACAACAGTTGATAGCCGGGGTGGATCAGTGCCACCGCCGGCGGCTCGGCCGGCCAGGCGGCGTCTTCGGGTGCCAGCCGCTCGTCGGTGATGCGGTAGATGTGGAATTCGACCTCGAGCCCGCAGCGCAGGCCCAGCCCGGCAGCGCCCAGTGCCGCCAGCGCTCGCTGCAGCACGCGGCGCGGGTCGGCGGCCACCGGGGTGCCG
>JACZKT010000397.1 GCA_014859905.1 Rubrivivax sp. | reverse complement strand
CAGCAGCGACAGCGGCAGCAGCACGAGCAGCGTGCCGCCGATGGCGCGGTAAGCCTCGCGCCAGCCGTGGGCGTCGATCAGCGTCTGCGCCAGCGGCACGAGGACCAGCGCGCCGCAGCCGAAGCCGGCATAGGCCAGGCCGATGGCGGTGCTCATGCGCCGGTCGAACCAGCGGCTGATGAGCACCGCCGCCGGCACCATGCCCAGCGCCGAGGCGCCCAGCCCGCCCAGCACACCGATGCAGACGTAGAGATGCCAGAGCTGCTGGGCCTGCCCGGCCCCGTAGTAGCCCGCGCCCAGCAGCGCCAGACCGGCGGCGTACAGCACACGCGGGCCCCAGCGCTCGAACACCGCGCCGGCCAGCGGCGAGGCCAGGCCGCTGGTGACCATCAGCGCCGAGTAGACGCTGGTCATCTGCGAACGCTGCCAGCCGAACTCGGCGCCCAGCGGCAGCAGGAACACCATGTAGGTGTCGCCCACGCCCCGTCCGATGAAGTTGAAGGCGAAGCACAGCAAGACCACCAGCACCGGCAACGTCAGCCACGACAATTCTGCAGTGGCACCCTCTTTGTTCTTGTGCATGAACAGACTGTACGTGTTGTTGAACGCAGATCCAACCGACAAAACAGCCATTTCGACCTGGAAGCCCCCAGCATTTAGCAGAAGAAAGAAGTCCCGAGCCACTCAATGCGGCCCTGAGGGGGTTTTCCAGGTGGCGCCGCAGTACATCTATGTGAATACTTAGTCCACTGCACTGAACACAACTGCGTGCAACCCCGCCCCACCAGGAAAGGACCGGAGACACCCCGATGGGACCGCTGCACGGCATCAAGGTCATCGATATGACGGCGGTCCTGATGGGGCCCTTTGCGTCGCAGGCGCTGGGCGACATGGGTGCCGACGTCATCAAGATCGAAGCGCCCGCAGGCGACCTGGTGCGCCAGATCGGCCCCGCCCGCCACGCCGGCATGGGCCCGATCTACCTCAACACCAACCGCAACAAGCGCAGCCTCACACTCGACCTGAAGCAGCCCGCCGGCCTGGCGGTGCTGAAGCGCCTGCTGCTTGATGCCGACGTGCTGGTCTACAACGTGCGCCCGAACGCGATGGCGCGCCTGGGGCTGGGCTACGAGAGCGTGGCGGCACTCAACCCGCGCATCGTCTACGCCGGGCTCTTCGGCTTCGGGCAGGACGGCCCCTATGCGGCGCGTCCGGCCTACGACGACCTCATCCAGGGCGGCGCCACGCTGTCCTACCTGATCGCGCGCGCCAGCGGCGGCCCGCCGCGTTACGTGCCCACGGCGATGGCAGACCGCATCGTCGGCGTCACCGCCGTCGGCGGCATCCTGGCCAGCCTGGTGGCGCGCCAGCGCACCGGCCGCGGCGAACGCGTGGATGTGCCGATGTTCGAGACCATGGTCGCCTTCGTGATGGGCGACCACCTGGGCGGCCTGAGCTTCGAGCCGTCGCTGGACGACGGTGGTTACGCACGCCAGCTCTCCCCCGAGCGCCGGCCCTACCGCACGCGCGACGGCTACATCTGCGCCATGGTCTACAACGACAAGCAGTGGGAAAGCTTCCTGCGCGCCGTGGGCCGCGAAGCGCTGCTGCAGACCGACACGCGGTTCGCGAACTTCGTCAACCGCTCGCAGCACATCGACCACGTCTACGGCGAGTTGTCGCGCCTGTTCGAAGAGCGCAGCACGGCCGAGTGGATGCATTTGCTCGAGGACGCTGACGTGCCCTTCCTGCCCATGCACGACTTCAAGAGTGTGCTGCAGGACCCGCACCTCGTGGCCACTGGCTTCTTCGCCATCGAGCAGCATCCCAGCGAAGGCGTCATACGCACGATGAAGATGCCGATGCGCTGGCACGAGAACACGCCCGACGCGGTGCGCCCGGCGCCGCGCCAGGGCGAGCACAGCGCCGAGGTGCTGCAAGAAGCCGGCTACAGCGCTGCCGAAATCGACGAACTCATCGTCCAGGGCGTCGTGCAGGCCGCACCGCTGCAGCCACCGGAAACGCCATGAATTTCGCCCTCACCGAAGATCAGGAACGCATCCGCGACGCCATCGTCAAGGTCTGCGCGCGTTTCGACGACGCCTACTGGTTCGACCGCGACCACGACGGCGCCTTTCCCGAAGCCTTCTACCGCGCGCTGGCCGACGACGGCTGGCTGGGCATGTGCATGGGCGAGGCCTATGGCGGCGCCGGCCTGGGCATCACCGAGGCCGCGATCATGATGGGCACCATCGCCGAGGCGGGTGGCGGCATGTCGGCGGCTTCGTCGGTGCACATCAACCTCTTCGGCCTCAACCCGGTGGCCGTGTTCGGCACCGAGGCGCAGCGCCAGCGCATGCTGCCGCCGGTGGCGCGCGGCGAAGTCAAGAGCTGCTTCGGCGTCACCGAGCCCAACACCGGCCTGAACACCACGCAGCTCAAGCTGCGCGCCGTGCGCACCGGCGACCGCTATGTCGTCAACGGCCAGAAGGTGTGGATCTCCACCGCCCAGGTGGCCAGCAAGATCCTGCTGCTGGCGCGCACCACGCCGCTGGAAGAGGTGCGCAAGCCCACGCAGGGCCTGAGCCTCTTCTATACGGACTTCGACAAGCAGCGCGTCAAGGTGCACGAGATCGAGAAGATGGGCCGCAAGTGCGTCGACTCGAACGAACTCTTCTTCGAGGACTTCGAGATTTCGGCGGACGACCTCATCGGCGAGGAAGGTCGCGGCTTCGACTACATCCTGCACGGCATGAACCCCGAGCGTGTGCTCATCGCCGCCGAGGCCGTGGGCCTGGGCCGGCTGGCGCTGAACCGCGCCGTGGCCTATGCAAAGGACCGTGTCGTCTTCAACCGCCCCATTGGCCAGAACCAGGGCATACAGCACCCGCTGGCACAGAACTGGATGGAGCTGGAAGCCGCGCACCTGATGGTGATGCAGGCCGCCTGGCAGTACGACAGCGGCCTGCCCTGCGGCGCCGCGGCCAACGCCGCGAAATACCTGGCCGGCGAGGCCGGCTTCAACGCCTGCCAGCAGGCCGTGATGACCCACGGCGGCTTCGGCTTCGCGAAGGAGTACCACGTCGAGCGCTACTTGCGCGAGGTGCTGATCCCGCGCATCGCGCCCATCAGCCCGCAGCTGGTGCTGTGCTACATCGCCGAAAAGGTGCTGGGCCTGCCGAAGTCGTACTGAAAGACCAGGCCCCCATGAGCAGCACCGCCGCCCCACGCGCCGCAGGCCCCCTGGCCGGCCTGAAGGTGCTCGAACTCGCCGGCATCGGCCCGGGCCCGCTGTGCGCCATGCTGCTGGCCGACCTGGGCGCGCAGGTGCTGCGCCTGGACCGCGTCGAGCCCAGCGGCCTGGGCATCACGCGCCCACCCCGTTTCGACCTGCTGCAGCGCGGCAAGCAGCAACTCAAGGCCGACCTGAAGACGCCGGCCGGCCTGGCACTGGCGCTCGCGCTGGCGGACAGCGCCGACGCGCTGATCGAAGGCTTCCGCCCCGGCACGATGGAACGCCTGGGCCTGGGCCCCGAGGTCTGCCTGGCGCGCAACCCGCGCCTGGTCTACGGCAGAATCACCGGCTTCGGCCAGAGCGGCCCGCTGGCACAGGCGGCCGGGCACGATCTGAACTACATCGCGCTGAGCGGCGCGCTGCACGCCATCGGCCGCGCAGGCGCCGCGCCCACGCCGCCGCTGAACCTGCTGGGCGACTACGCGGGCGGCTCGCTGATGCTGGCCTTCGGCATCGTCAGCGCGCTGCTCAGCGCACGCCAGACCGGCCGCGGCCAGGTGGTGGATGCGGCGATGACCGAGGGTGTCGCCGCGCTGATGACGCCGTTCTACGGCCTGCTGGCCGCGGGCCTGCAGAACGGCCCGCGCGGCACCAACACGCTGGACTCGGGCGCGCCCTTCTACGAGGTCTACCGCTGCGCCGACGGCGAGTACGTCTCGGTGGCGCCGATCGAAGCCAAGTTCCGCCGCGTGCTGCTCGACCGCCTGGGCGACGAAGCCGAAGGCCTGGCCGACATGACCGACCCCGCGCAGTGGCCGCAGGCACGGCGGCAACTCGAAACGCTGTTCGCCACCCGCACACGTGCCCAGTGGTGTGCGCTGCTGGAAGGCAGCGATGCCTGCTTTGCGCCCGTGCTGGCGCCGCTGGAAGCACCGCAGCACGCGCAGCACGCGGCACGCGGCGCCTTCGTCGAAATCGACGGCATCACCCAACCCGCACCCGTGCCCCGCTTCAGCGCCACGC
>JACZKT010000396.1 GCA_014859905.1 Rubrivivax sp. | reverse complement strand
GGCGAGTGCCGGCGCCGCCGGGTCGGCCCCGGCACTCGCCACCGGTCGCGGCGAACCACCGAAGAGCGACGGTTGGCCGGTGTGCTTGCTCCAGGCGTCCCACAGCAGGACGAGCGACATCGTGAACACCACCCACAGCAGGGTGCGGCGCATATCGGTCATGGCAGATTCCGGGTCGGCGGGCGGGGGTCGGCCGCCTTAGGGTCAGGGGTCGGATGCGGTTCGGGGCCGGCGTGCAGGCCCAGGCGGGCAAACAGCCCGGCCGCGGGATGCGGAAACTTCTCGGGCACGGGGTCGCAGCCGCCGTCGCACCAGGGCTGGCAGCGCAACAGACGCCAGCCGCCCAGCGCACTGCCGCGCCAGGCGCCGTGCCGCTGCAGGGCTTCGATGGTGTAGACCGAACATGTCGGCTCGAAGCGGCAGCTGTTGCCGATCCACGGCCGCAGCAGCAGGCGGTAGCCGCGCACCAGCAGGATCAGCGCTTGCTGCGGCAGACGGCCCAGGGTGTCGATCATGGCAGGGGGCACCAGAGCCTCAAGCCGCGGCTCGCGCCAGCAGTCGGTCGAGCTCGTCGTGCGCTGCGGCGGCCAGGGCCGCCGAGCGCGCCGAAACGAATTCCGTGGCTGGAAACGGCGCCCGCAAGCGCAGCAGCCACAGCCCGCCCGCCAGCGCTGCGGCATGGCGGTGAAAAGCGCCGCGCATCTGGCGTTTGAGCAGGTTGCGCGTCACGGCACGGCGGGCGTGGCGCTTGGGCACCACACAGCCCAACCAGACCTTGGCCGGCAAGTCATCCACAGTTTGGGGACATGCCGGTGCAGGCCCTGTGGACAACTCGCTGGAGAGTGCCTCTGGGGCAAGCCGCTTTCGGCTCAGCGGGCCGTTGGCCAGATGGTGAAGAGCGAAGTGAGCACTCCGCGTGCGCGACGGCGTCGCGAGCACACGTTCGAAATCGGCTTTGTGGACGAGGCGGCCGACCATGGTGGACCGGGTCAGGGCGCGCCCGGGGGCGGGGACAGGCGCGGGCGTCAGACAGCCAGGCGCTTGCGGCCCTTGGCGCGCCGGGCATTGATGACGGCACGGCCACCGCGTGTCTTCATGCGCACGAGGAAACCATGCGTGCGGGCACGGCGGATCTTGCTGGGTTGGTAGGTGCGCTTCATGGCAAATCCTCGAGGGGTCTGGGGGCGATGGAAGGGGGGAGGCCGGCCGGCCTGGACGCAAGCGGCCAGAGACTGTGCCGTGGCGGGCAGACAACGAATCTGCCCGAGGCCGGCACGCTGACACTGCCCGGAGCTCTATGGCAGGCTGCGAGCTGAATTCGGGAAACCGATGATTACAGCAAAAAAAGCCTTTTCAGTCAAACACTTGCACCACAAGCCGGTGCACCTGAGAGGGCTTGACGGCGGTGCCGAATATGTGGATAACTACCTTCCGCCGACCAAGAGCAATGCGGTTTCCGGCGCTTCCCCAAAGAAGATGTCCACAATGAGCCTCGACTTGTGGCAGCGTGGTTGCGAGCGTCTCGCCGCCGAGTTGCCTGAACAACAATACAACACCTGGATCCGCCCCTTGGCCGCCACTGCGGCGGCCAACGGCGGCAGTGCAGCCGGCGACGAGGTGGTGGCGGTCAGCGTGCCCAACCGCTTCAAGCTCGACTGGATCCGCACGCAGTACGCGGGCCGCATCGAATCGGTGCTGGCCGACCTGGCAGGCCGGCCGATACGGCTGGAGCTGACACTGGCCCCTCGTACCGAAGTTCCCCAGGGCGCCCCGTTGTCCTTGCAGGGCGGCACCATGGCGTCGGCCGCCGCCATCGCCGTGGCGGCATTCGGCCGTGCGGCTGGCAACGGCTATGCCCCAGGCAGCCCGGCCCCCGGCGGCGTGGCACGCGCGCCGGCACCGGCATCCACGCCGCACCGGCTGAACACGGCGCTGACCTTCGATACCCTGGTTGCCGGCCGTGCCAACCAGATGGCCCGTACCGCCGCGCTGCACGTGGCCGGCGCGCCCGGCGCCATGTACAACCCCTTGTTCATCTACGGCGGCGTCGGCCTGGGCAAGACACACCTGGTGCACGCCGTGGGCAACGCGCTGCTCAAGGACAACCCGAACGCGCGCGTGCTCTACCTGCACGCCGAGCAGTTCATCAGCGACGTCGTCAAGAACTACCAGCGCAAGACCTTCGACGAGCTGAAGGCCAAGTACCACCACCTGGACCTGCTGCTCATCGACGACGTGCAGTTCTTCGCCGGCAAGGATCGCACGCAGGAGGAGTTCTTCAACGCCTTCGAGGCCCTGCTGGCCAAGCGCGCGCACATCATCATGACCAGCGACACCTACCCCAAGGGCCTGGTCGACATCGACGAGCGGCTGAAGAGCCGCTTCGACGCCGGCCTGACGGTGGCCATCGAGCCGCCCGAGCTCGAGATGCGCGTCGCCATCCTGATCCGCAAGGCGCTCGCCGAAGGCACCGAGATGCCCGAGGACGTGGCCTTCTTCATCGCCAAGAACGTGCGCGCCAACGTGCGTGAACTCGAAGGCGCGTTGCGCAAGGTGCTGGCCTACAGCCGCTTCAACCACAAGGACATCAACATCAGCCTGGCACGCGACGCGCTGAAGGACCTGCTGAGCATCCAGAACCGGCAGATCGGCGTCGAGAACATCCAGAAGACGGTGGCCGACTTCTACAAGATCAAGGTTGCCGACATGTACAGCAAGAAGCGCCCCGCCAGCATCGCGCGGCCGCGACAGATCGCCATGTACCTGGCCAAGGACATGACCAAGAAGAGCCTGCCCGAGATCGGTGAACTCTTCGGCGGCCGCGACCACACCACGGTGCTGCACGCGGTGCGCAAGATCACCGCCGAGCGCAGCGTCAACCCCGAACTGAACCAGCAGCTGCATGTGCTGGAGCAGACGCTGAAGGGGTGAGTATCCAAGCCGCCGCAAAGTCTGTGCACAGAGCTGGCACAACATTCCTCTTGTCCACAGGCGCCGGCCGGCGCCGGCACTTGTCCCCTTTTGCGCTACAGCGGCGCCGGTGCCGCGCGCACAGGCTTCGCCGCCTCATAAGCCCTTGATGGAAAAGGCGAAAATAGCGTTGTCCCCAGAAATCGCGCCGCCCTACTACTGCTACCAAGTTTAAAAAGAGGAAGTCATGATCGTTCTCAAAGCCGCGCAGGCCCAGGTGCTCGAAGCCCTGCAATCGGTGGCCGGCATCGTCGAGCGGCGTCACACGCTGCCGATCCTGGCCAACGTGCTGCTGCGCAAGAACGGCGACTCGATCGAGTTCACCACCAGCGACCTGGAGATCCAGGTCCGCACCCACGCCACCCTGGGTGGCGACGCCGGCCAGATGGCCACCACCGTCGGTGCGCGCAAGCTCATCGACATCCTGCGTGCGCTGCCGGCCGACCAGGTGGTGACGCTGTCGGCGGCGGCGAACAAGCTCACGCTGCAGGGCGGCAAGAGCCGCTTCACGCTGCAGACGCTGCCGGCCGACGACTTTCCGCTGGTCAACGAAAGCGTCGATTTCGGGCCCACCTTCAGCGTGCCGCAGAAGACGCTGCGCGACCTCGTCAACCAGGTGCACTTCGCGATGGCGGTGCACGACATCCGCTACTACCTCAACGGCATCCTGTTCATCGCCGAAGGCAGGACGCTGACGCTGGTGGCCACCGACGGCCACCGCCTGGCGCTGGGCCAGGCGCAGCTGGCGGCCGAGGTGCCGAGCAAGCAGGAGGTGATCCTGCCGCGCAAGACCGTGCTCGAACTGCAGCGCCTGTTGAGGGACGAAGAAACGCCGATCGAGATGCGATTCGCCAACAACCAGGCCAAGTTCAGCTTCTCGGGCATGGAGTTCGTGACCAAACTGGTCGAAGGCAAGTTCCCCGACTACAACCGCGTCATCCCGCGCAACCACAAGAACGCCCTCGTGCTGGGCCGCGCGCCGCTGCTGGCCTGCCTGCAGCGCGCCGCCATCCTGACGAGCGAAAAGTTCAAGGGCGTGCGCGTCAACCTGGAACCCGGGCTGCTGCGCATCGCGTCGAGCAACGCCGAACAGGAAGAGGCCAAGGAAGAGCTCGAGGTCGACTACAACGGCGACGCCATCGACATCGGCTTCAACGTCACCTACCTCATCGACGTGCTGGCCAACATGAGCCAGGAGATGGTCAAGCTCGAACTGCAGGACAGCAGCGCCAGCGTGCTGATCAGCGTGCCCGACCAGGCCGGTTTCAAGTACGTGGTGATGCCGATGCGCATTTGAGCGGCCGCCGAGCCACCCTGTGACCAAGCGGGCCACGGCCCGCTTCAGCGTTTTTGATGGGGCCCGCTGGCAGCGGCCCCGACGCCGGAAGACCTTGAAAAGAGCCCCCGATGAGTGAATCCCAGAAGCCTGAAGACCGCAAGAGCGACGCCAAGGACGGCGTCACGCAACGCGAAGTACCGTCGGCACAGGGCCCCGCGGCCAGCACCGGCAACGCAGCCTCGGCCGCCTATGGTTCGGACAGCATCCAGATCCTGGAAGGCCTGGAAGCGGTGCGCAAGCGCCCGGGCATGTACATCGGCGACACCTCCGACGGCACCGGCCTGCACCACCTGGTGTTCGAGGTCGTCGACAACTCGATCGACGAAGCGCTGGCCGGCCACTGCGACGACATCGTCGTCACCATCCACAGCGACAACAGCATCAGCGTCGTCGACAACGGCCGCGGCATCCCCACCGGCGTGAAGATGGACGACAAGCACGAGCCCAAGCGCAGCGCCGCCGAGATCGCGCTCACCGAGCTGCACGCCGGCGGCAAGTTCAACCAGAACAGCTACAAGGTCAGCGGCGGCCTGCACGGCGTCGGCGTGAGCTGCGTCAACGCGCTGAGCAAGTGGCTGCGCCTGGTGGTGCGGCGCAACGGCAAGGTGCACGCCATCGACTTCAAGCGCGGCTTCACGCAGGACCGCGTCATCGAGCTGCGCGACGGCTTCGAGACGAGCCCGATGAAGATCACCGGCGAGACCGAAAAGCGCGGCACCGAAGTGCACTTCCTGCCCGACGACGAGATCTTCACCAACATCGACTTCCACTACGACGTGCTGGCCAAGCGCCTGCGCGAACTGAGCTTCCTGAACAACGGCGTGAAGATCCGCCTCGTCGACGAACGCAACGGCAAGGAAGACAACTTCGCCTTCGCCGGCGGCGTGCGCGGTTTCGTGCAGTTCATCAACACCGGCAAGAAGCCGCTGCACGGCAACATCTTCCACGCCATGGGCGACAAGATGAGCGACCAGGGCACCAACATCGGCGTCGAAGTGGCGATGCAGTGGAACGACGGCTACAACGAGAACGTGCTGTGCTTCACCAACAACATCCCGCAGCGTGACGGCGGCACCCACCTCACCGGCCTGCGCGCGGCGATGACACGCGTCATCAACAAGTACATCGACGACAACGAACTGGCCAAGAAGGCCAAGGTCGAGATTGCCGGCGACGACATGCGCGAAGGGCTGGCCTGCGTCATCAGCGTCAAGGTGCCCGAGCCCAAGTTCAGCAGCCAGACCAAGGACAAGCTGGTGAGCAGCGAGGTGCGCGGCCCGGTCGAGGACATCGTCTCCAAGCTGCTGACCGACTGGCTGCTGGAGCACCCGGTCGACGCCAAGATCATCTGCGGCAAGATCGTCGACGCCGCACGCGCCCGCGAGGCGGCGCGCAAGGCGCGCGAGATGACGCGCCGCAAGGGCGTGCTCGACGGCCTGGGGCTGCCCGGCAAGCTCGCCGACTGCCAGGAAAAGGATCCCGCGCTGTGCGAGATCTACATCGTCGAAGGTGACTCCGCCGGCGGCAGCGCCAAACAGGGCCGCGACCGCAAGTTCCAGGCGATCCTGCCGCTGCGCGGCAAGATCCTCAACGTCGAGCGCGCGCGCATGGAGCGGCTGCTCAGCAGCGACAGCATCGTGACGCTGATCACCGCGCTGGGCACCGGCATCAGCACGGCGCCGGGAACGGGGGCCAGCCCGGCGCCGGGCAGCGATGACTTCAACATCGACAAGCTGCGCTACCACCGCATCATCATCATGACCGACGCCGACGTCGACGGCGCGCACATCCGCACCCTGCTGCTGACCTTCTTCTACCGCCAGATGCCGGTGCTGGTGGAGCGCGGGCACATCTACATCGCGCAGCCGCCGCTGTACAAGGTCAAGCACGGCAAGGTCGAACAGTACCTGAAGGATGGCGGCGAGCTCGACGCCTTCCTGCTCAACGTGGCGCTGACCGGCGCCGTGGTGCTGCCCGACGGCACCCAGGAAGGCGGCCGCCCGGCCATCGAAGGCAGCGCGCTCGAAAGCCTGGCGCGCAGCTACCTGCTGGCCACGACCGTGATCGAACGCCTGTCCAACTGGATGGACCTGGACGCGCTGCGCGCCATGGCCAACGGCCTGGTGCTGGACCTGGACAGCGCGGCCGCCGCCGAAGGCAGCGCGGTGGCGCTGCAGGCGGCGCTGAAGGAAGCCGAGGTGAGCGCCGAATTCGACGCCCGCACCGACAAGCACATCCTGCGCATCGGCCGCCGCCACCACGGCAACATCAAGAGCAGCGTCGTCACGCAGGACTTCCTGCACGGCGCCGACTACGCCGCGCTGAAGGAGTCGGGCCTGACCTTCAACGGCCTGCTGGGGCCCGACGCCGTGGTGCGCCGCGGCGAGGGCGAACGCATGAAGGAACAGAAGCTGGCCGATTTCCGCGCCGCGATGGGCTGGTTGATGCAGCAGGCCGAAAGTGCCGTCGGCCGCCAGCGCTACAAGGGGCTGGGCGAGATGAACCCGTCGCAGCTGTGGGAAACGACGATGGACCCCGCCGTGCGCCGGCTGCTGCGCGTGCAGATCGACGACGCCATCGAGGCCGACCGCGTGTTCACGATGCTGATGGGCGACGAGGTCGAGCCGCGGCGGGAGTTCATCGAGAGCAATGCCTTGCGGGCGGCGAATATCGACGTCTGATGCGGTCTGTTGAGCCCGGGCCAATACGACTGGCTTTGTCACCTTTCTGCGTTGGCGTGTGCTCAGCTAGCGACACGGCGGGTAAGACTCATCCAAGCTGGCCCGAATCGCCCAAGCGTTTGATTATTGTACCTCAAAACACGCTATTAAGGTACAATGCAGTATGCCCCGCGCTGCAGCTCACGGCCCCCTCTATGTCCCCTTCGAAGGGCCGGTCGGTACGCTGTACGCCGAATTGGTGGAGCGCGCCCGAACCGAGCGCCGCCTACTGCCGGGAACCCCAGGGTCCTTGGCGCTGCGCGAAAGACCCGGGTTCGGCTCGTACTGGTACCGGCGCCACTATGACTCACCAGGGACGCCGCAGGTCGAGGACTTCGTCTGCAAAGAAGACGACCTGGAGACCTACGCGGCCATGCGGGGGCGCATCGAAGCGGCTAATTGGAGCCAGGAGCAGGTGCGCAACCTGCGGCGGCTGGGCATGCAGGTCGCAGACAAGGACACTGCCCGCGTCTTGGTGGAGATGCACAACCGAGAGCTGTTCAGCGCCGGCCTCGTGCTGGTCGGGACACTGGCATTCATGGCCTGGCTCAACGGGCTCGGCGTGAAGGCGGTCGCCTCCCGTACCCAAGACATAGACCTTGCCAGGCGTCAGAAACTCAAGCTGGCGGCGCCTCACTCCTTCATGGAGGTGGTGAAGGCCACCAAGCTTGGCTTCTTCGCCATCCCCGGCCTGTCTGCGGCCGCGCCGTCGACTTCGGTCAAGCGACCTGGCAAAGAAGGTCTGCGCGTTGACATCCTCACATCGGGCGCAGAGTTAGGTAAGGTGGTCCCGGTACCTGAGCTGGACTGGCATGCCCAGGCCATCCCTCACTTCGACTACCTGCTTGCATCTCCCCGGCGTGCGGCGATGCTGGCTGGCGGACACTGCGTGCCGGTCACTGCGCCGGCGCCCGAGCGCCTGGCCTGGCACAAGCTGTACTCGAGCACCCGCCGTGCGAATGACTCGGCCAAGGCAGAGAAGGACTTGCGGCAGGCGGCAACACTGCTGGCCGTGCTGGTGGAGCGCGACAACCTGGGACTTGTGGCACCTGCAGCGGCGCTGCCGAAGCAGGTGCTCGACGCAGCTCGGCAGCGTCTACCGTCGCTGCGGAACCTGCTGGAGCCGCACCCTCAGGCGCTCGACGAGGTCGAGCAGGCGTTGGCCCCGCCGTGACTGCGAGCTTCAAGCAAGTCAGTTCACCGCCGAACTCCTGATGCCCGCCCCGTTGGTGAAGGATGGTTTCGGCCTCGGTGACCAGGCCTGGCACATCATCGGAGGGGGCGACCCAGACGCCAGCATCGGCGTCCCATTCAGCGCGAACGAAGTACGGCTTGTTCATTGCGCCAGGGTAAGCCCGTCGCGTGGTGCGGTGTGGGAAAGCCTGCCTCGCCGCCCCGCCACTACCGCATCCTCGACGGCAACCTGACCGTCTCGCCCGCCACCATGAAAGCGCCCCGCCCGCGGTGGTGGAGCGTGCGCGGGTCCTTGCAGGCCGGGTCGACCCAGGCCTTGAGCACTTCCAGCACGAAGAAGCCGTAGCGCTTCATCAGCCGGGTGTCGACGACGCGGCACTCCAGGCTGGCGTAGCACTCGGCGATCAGCGGCGGGGCGACCAAGGCAGCCGGCATCGGCGTGAGGCCGAAGGCCTCGAACTTGTCGCCGTCTCGGCCCGAGGTATTGCCGCAGCCCACGACCTGCGCCGCAAGGTCCGCCGTCGGGATGTTGATGACGCATTGCCGCGTCAAGCGCAGCGCGGTGCAGCTGAAGTCGGCCTCGCTCACCACGCAGCCGACGAGCGGCGGCTCGAACTCCAGCATCGTGTGCCACGACATCGCCATCACGTTGGCTTTGCCCCTGTGCGCCGTGGTCAGCAGGATCACCGGCCCCGGCTCGAGCAGGCCGTAGACCTTGGAAAGCGGGAACGAGCGCTTGGGCATGTGCGGCACCTCCGGCCGCCATCTTGCGCCAGCTTTCATCGCCGGCTGTTCGCCGCCTGCAGCGGTGCCTGAACACGGCCCGACGAACGCTACCGGCGGCGTCCGGCAGTCAGCAGCAGTTCGTTCGGACCCTCCCAGCCCGCGGGCGTCTCGAACGCCGACAAGCGCTGTCGGATCTCGGCCCAGGCGGCATCGGCCGCCGCCTTGTCGAGCCGATCCAGAAGCTGTTGAATCGGACTGGCCGAGGCGCGGACGAAATCGAGGTAGTGCTCCACCGAAGGCAGCCGGAACGGCGCGGCCATCGTCGTGGTGGCGACATCCTGGAATCCGGCCGCCTTGAAGAGTTCATCGGTCAGTCCGGGCCGGCCCAGACTGAGCAGGCCGCCCGGCAGATAGGGGTCGCGCGCGGGAAGGCCCGCATGCTTCAAGGCCGAGGACATCAAGATCGCGATGCACGGGTTGCGTTCCGGGCCAGAGAAGACCACCGTGCAGACGCCGGCACCCGGCCGCAGCGCGCGATGAATCTCCTGCAGGCCACGCAACGGTTGCGGAAACAACATCAACCCCAGTCGGCAGACCGCGGCGTCGAAGCCGGCGGCTTCGACTTGCAGGTCTTCGCCGTCGGCCACCTGGGTCTGCACGTTCGTGAACCGGGCGTGTGCGGCGTTATCCCGCGCCAGCGCCAGGATCGCGGCCGACAGGTCGGTCGCGAGCACGAAGCCGCGCGGGCCAACCCGTTGCGCGATGGCGAGCGTCTGCTCGCCGGCGCCCGCGGCGACGTCGAGCACACGCGAACCCTCTGCGACGCCGGCCATGCCGAGCATCGCGTCGGTGGCCGCTTCCAGCCACGCCCGGATTTCCGACGCGTGGGCGTTCCATCCTGCGGCGGCCTTGTCCCACTGCGCGCGGGTCGATGCCTTGACGAAGTTCTCACCGGTGCTGCCGCTCATGTCTGCTTCTCCATCCGGCCACCGGGCGTCGCCGAATTCGACGGCTTGCGGCGGGCGAAGTGGTGCTCGGCGACCCATTGCGCCACCCGGGTTCCGCGCACCCGACCGTGCCATCGACCATAACGTTTCATCGAAACTCTCCCCTTCAAGCGCTGGCATGAACATGGACCAGTGCGCAGCGTAGGCGGCGCGGCGCCGCGGCGTAAGGCGCAAACTTGCACAAGGGGGCCGCAATGGCGCATGACTCGCACAGCTTCGACTGGGACGATCTCAAGCATCTGCTCGCGGTGGCGCGCCACGGCAGCACGCTGGCCGCGGGCCGCGCGCTCAAGATCGACCAGTCCACCGTGCAGCGGCGCCTGGTCGAACTCGAGCGGCGAATAGGGCAGTCGCTCGTGCATCGACACCCAGCCGGCTACCGTCTGACCGCGTTCGGCCAGGAGATGCTGCCCTACGCCGAGCGCGTCGAGCAGGCGGTGCTCGCGTTCGAACATCACCTGGAGACCGTCGGTTCCGAGGTCGCCGGCGTCATCCGCATGACTTGCCCGGAGCCGCTCGTGTACCGGATCACGCAGACGGCGCTGCTGGACCGCTTCCATGCCCTGCACCCGGCGTTGCGCGTGCAATTCGTGACCAGCGACAAGTACCTCGATCTGTCAAAGGGAGAGGCCGATGTCGCCTTGCGCTCGGGCGATACCGACGACAACGAGCTGGTCGGGCGCAAGATCGGCGACTCGATCTGGGCCGTCTACGCCAGTCGCACCTACATCGAGCGCCACGGCCGACCCGAGCGGATCGAGGACCTGGCGCAGCATGCGCTGGTCGGATTCGATGAGAGCATGGCCAGGCACCGAGCCTCCGAGTGGTTGCAACGGGTGGCGCCGAATACCCCGCTGGCCGCGCGCAGCAACAGCGTGCTGGGGCTGATCTACTCGGTGAAGGCGGGGGTCGGCGTGGCACCGCTGCCCATCGCCCTCGGGGACGCGGAGCCCGATCTCGTGCGCGTGCTCGGGCCGGTCCCGGAATTGACGCGCATCTGGCGTCTGCTCACGACCCCCGAGCTGCGTAGGACGCCACGCGTATCGGCCTTCTTCGACTTCATCGTTGCGGAGGTCGAAACGCTGCGGCCCATCATCACCGGGTGAACGGGCCGGCCGCTCACCGGCGCGCCGCGGCCCGTTCACCCGGTGAT
>JACZKT010000395.1 GCA_014859905.1 Rubrivivax sp. | reverse complement strand
CTGCTGGTGTTTGCCTGCGCCACCGAGAGCAGCGGTGTGCCGGCGGACTGGGCGGCCACGCCGCGGTATTCGGGCCTGGCCTTGCTGCCGGACCTCGGCGAAGGCACGGCACGCCATCTCGCTGCCACCGTGGCACGCCACCGGCAGCCGGGTGAACCGGTCGTCGTCTCGGTGCACTGGGGCGCCAACTGGGTCGGGCGGATCCCGGCTGCACACCGCGAGTTCGCCCATCGGCTGATCGACCTCGGTGCCGCCGATGTCGTGCACGGCCATTCGTCGCACCACGCGCTGCCGATCGAGGTCTACCGCGGCCGGCTCGTGCTCTACGGCTGCGGCGACCTCGTCAACGACTACGAAGGCATCGCTCCGCACGGCGATCTGCGCAGCGATGTCGGCTGCCTGTACTTCGCCACGCTCGAACGCGACAGCGGGCTGCTGCGGCACCTGGAGATCGTGCCGATGCAGATCCGCCGCTTCCGGCTCGAGCACGCCGACGGCGGCGCGCGGCAATGGCTGGAGCAGCAGTTCAACGACGGCGGGCGCGCCCTCGGCACGGCGGTCGACGCCCTGCACGGCGGCGGCTGGATGCTGCATTGGCGCCATGCGCAAGGGGAGGCGCCGTGAGATTGCGCGGACTCAATGCGCAGCGCAGCGCTGCGCCGCAAGATCTTAAAAGGCCGGATGGGAGGCGTCTGCCTTCCTCCGTTGTTCAACCCTGTCAAGGAGACTGCAATGAACGAACTTCGTCTGTTCGACCCGCTGGCGTTCGACCCCTTTGAAGACACCTTGCGCAGCCTGATGCGGACGTCGCGGATGGAGGGCATGGAAGCCGCACCGCGCATCAAGCTCGACCTCAGCGAGCAGGATGCCAGTTACACCGTGAAGGCCGAAATCCCCGGCGTGCGCAAGGAAGACATCGACGTGCGCGTCGACGGCAACATGGTGACCATCAGCGCCGAGGTGAAGAGGGAGAAGGAAGAGAAGAAGGAAGGCCGCGTGCTGCGCAGCGAGCGCCAGCAGGGCTATGCCAGCCGCAGCTTCACGCTGGCCTGCCCGGTGGACGATGCCAAGGCCGCGGCCAAGTACGAAAACGGCGTCCTCGAGTTGACGCTGCCCAAGAAGGCGGCCACCTCGACCAAGCGGCTGGCGGTCCAGTAGCCGGCCAGCGCGAGGGGTGGTGGCGGTGCCGGGAGGGTCGGCCACCGGCCCTGCCCCGCGCCCCGTCGCATGCCCAAGGTGCAAAGGCGAGCGGCGTCCGGTTCACGTCGGGGCGGCACCCGAGCAAGGAACATCCCATGAAACTCCCACTGCAGATCGTGTTCCACGGCATGGAGCCGTCGCCGGCGCTCGAGGCCGCGGCAAGAGAGAAGGCGCAAAAGCTCGAGCAGTTCGCTGCCGACATCATGTCCTGCCGCGTCGACATCGACGAGTTGCAGAAGCACCAGCATCAGGGCCGGCCTTTCGGCGTGGCCTTGCATCTGAAGCTGCCCGGCCACGAGCTCACGGTGGACCGCGTGCGCAACGAAGACGCCTACGTGGCACTGCGCGACGCCTTCGACGGCATGAAGCGGCAACTCGAGGACACCGTGCGCCAGCGCCGCGGGCAGGAGAAGGTGCACCCGGTGCCGCTGCACGGCGAAGTGGTGCGCCTCTTCGCAGACGGGGCCTACGGTTTCATCCGCACGCCCGACGGCAGCGAGTACTACTTCGCCAGCGACAACGTCGCCGACACGCCATTCGACAAGCTGGAGGTCGGCTCCCGCGTGCAGTTCATCCCCGAGATGGGCGCACAGGGCCTGCAGGCCAAGCGTGTGAGCCTGGGCAAGCACGGGTTCGGCTGAACGTCGTCGCTCAGGGACCGCGTTCTCACGCATCTCCAGCACTCACTCCCGACCCAGGAACCTGCGCCCATGTGACTGTATGGCCCCCTCTCCCCGCAAGCGGGGAGAGGGAGGAATTCGACCCCCGATTCCTGCACTTCAAGCCAGCCTTGTGCACGCTGCCTCAGCCTCACAGTGGGAAAGCCTCAATTCAAGAGACAAGAAACCGCAGGCCAGAAGATACAAGGACGTGAAGTCGAAGAGCAATCACGTTCTCAGCCCAGCAACGCGCGCAGCCGGCTGCGCAGGAATTCGCCTCCCAGCGGCTGGGGCCAGAACTCCAGGAAGCCCGTGGCGCCGGCCTCGGCGGCGGCGCCGGATGCCGCGTCGGCAGACAGCACGACGCAGCGGACGTGGCGCGTCTGAGGCTGCGGGCGCTGCGCCTGGGCACCGTCCATGTCGGGCAGGCTGAGACCGATGATGACGAGATCGGGGTGCAGGATGCGGACGGTCGGGATGCCCGACCGCGCGTCGATTGCGGTGGTCAGCGTGACGTCGGGCAGGGTCTGCACGGCCGCCTCGATGAGGTCCCGGTCGGCCTGCACGTCACCGATGAAGAGCACACGGCGGCTCTTGCGCACCAGCGCGGCGGCCTTGCCCTTCTTCGCCGGTTCGGCGGCGCCCGCCGGCACCGGCTTGCGCGGCAAGGGCACACTCACGGGCGTGCCCGTCGGCAGGTCGTCGTCGGACAGCGCCAGCGCCGACGCCGGTTGCAGCCCGAGGTCGGTGCGGCCCGATTCGACGCGGGCGATGCCCATCGCTTCCTCGACCAGGGCCAGCAGTTGCCGGCCTGCGCGTTCGATGTGCTCGACCTGGGCGCGCTGCGCCGGGCCCAGGGCTTGCCTGTCGCCGGCGAGCAGCAACTGGGCAAATCCGAGCACGGCATTCAAGGGCGTGCGCAGTTCATGGCTCATGCGCGACAGGAATTCGTTCCTGGCCCGGTTCGCCTTGGCCAGCGTCAGCGCGGCCGAGCGCGAGGCCGCCTGTGCCCGGCTGCGCTCGGAGATGTCGACCAGCGTCACCAGCACGGAGCCCGTCGCGGCGTCGTAGGCCGAGTCGGCCTGCCATACCGTTGCCTGCGATCCCGGGCGCGCCAGCTCCAGCTCGGTGCGCCCGCGCCCGGCCTGGCCGGTGCTGGCCAGCAGGGCCTGCCATGCCGACACGCCGACAGGCGCCAGTTGGCGGTCGAGCCGGGCGCCGGCCAGCTCTGCCTGGGTGCCCTGCAGCATGCGCGCCGCGGCCAGGTTGGCTTCGACGATGCTGCCGTCTGCAGCGACCTCGATCACGCCCACCGGCGACAGCTCGAACAGCCTCGCGTAGCGGTCGCGCACGGCCGCAGCTTCGGCGCGCTCCTGCTGCAACTGTTCGTTCTGCAACTGCAGTTCCACGTGGTGGACCTGCAGTTCGTGCAGGAGCCTCGGCCCATCGGCCGGGCCGGCTGGCGGTGCCGCAGCGGCGTCGCGCAGCAGACGTTCGGCCAGCTCGCGCAGCGCCGCCGCGTGCTCGCCTCCGAACGTGGCCTGGACACCGACATCAACCATTCGAGCGGCCTCCACGACACTGCGGATGGCGCAGCCCGCCCCCGGGCCGTGGCGATGTCCGGGCGCCCGGTCGCGGGCGGACTTGGGGTGGCTGGATGGCTTTGCATTGCGCCTCCCGGCCGCGCACGACACGCCGCCCGGCAAGCGGCCCGCGCTGCGCCGTGACCACGGTGTACCGGCGTTCGCCGTGATCCTTGTCCTCGCCGTACAGCACCACCCAGTCGTGCAGGCGGTGCGCCAGGCCGGCGCCGACACCGGGCACCCTGCGCAGCAGCACCTCGGGCTCGGCGTCACCGCGCAAGCGGTCGAGCTGACGCCAACCACCGGTGGCGAACATCTTGCCGACGGCCGCCGCGCGGCAGGGGTTGTCGCCCTGGGCGTCCAGCAGCAAGGCCATTTCGCGCAGCCGCCGTGCGATCCACGCCTTGTCGCCTGCTTCCGAGTTCACGGTATCCCTGCCCGATGCGCCGGCATCGAACACAGCATCGGCCCCAGGGGGCGATGGCGCATTGCGCGCACTCAATCACCACGCGTGCGGCTGGCGCGAATATGCCCCGATCCTCGAGGGTGCCTGGCAAGAAGGGCAGCCTGCCTGCGGTGTCAGGGGCGCAGAGGACTTTGGTGGCTCAAGGGACGAAAGCACGAAAGGACGATCATGAAAACCGACGCACAGTTGAAGAGGGACATCGCTTCGGAACTGGAGTGGGATCCGTCGATCAACGCCACGAACGTGGGCGTGGCGGTGAAGGAGGGGGTGGTCACGCTCACCGGACACCTCGAGACCTACGCCGAGAAGCACGCGATCGAGCGTGCAGTGCAGCGCGTCGAAGGTGTCCGGGCGCTGGCCGTCGAGCTCGATGTCAAGCTCGACCCCGGTCACCAGCGCAGCGACTCGGACATCGCGGCGGCAGCCGAGTCGGCGCTGCAATGGCATGCGCTCGTGCCCGAGGACCGCGTCCGGGTCAAGGTCGAAAAGGGCTGGGTCACGCTCGGCGGCGAGGTCGACTGGGAGTTCCAGCGCGTCAGCGCCGAGAAGGCCGTGCGCGCGCTGACCGGTGTCGTGGGCCTTTCCAACGGCATCACGCTGAAGGTGAAGACGACACCGGCCAACATCTCGACCCGCATCCGCGACGCCCTGGCGCGCCAGGCCGAGCGGGAGGCCAAGAGCATCGAGATCACCGTCAGCGGCTCGGTCGTCACGCTGAGCGGCAAGGTCCATTCCTGGGCCGAGCGCACCGCGGCGCAGGGAGCGGCCTGGTCGGCGCCGGGCATCACGCAGGTGGTCAACCGACTGAGCGTCGAAGGCTGAACTGCCGTCACGCGCGCGCCGGCATGGGGCCGGCGCGTGGCTGGCGGTGCAACGAGGAGAGGTCATGGGCGAGAAGCTGAACGCAGGCGACGTCTGCAACCGCATCGTCACGATAGCCACCCGCGAGATGACGCTGGTGGCGGCGGCGCAGTTGATGCGCGACCACCATGTCGGCTGCGTCGTCGTGGTCGACGAATCCGGCGCCGCCCCCCTGGTGGTGGGCATCCTGACCGACCGCGACATCGTCACCGCCGTCATCGCACAGGAGGTCGACCCGGCCACGCTGTGTGTCGAGGACGTGATGACGGCCGATGTCGTGACCGCGCTCGAGCAGGACTCGGTGACGGACCTGCTCGGACTGATGCGGCGCCAGGGGCTGCGCCGGATCCCGATCACGACGCCCGATCGCGCATTGCTGGGCCTGGTGACACTGGACGACCTGCTGGGGATCCTGGCCGAGCAACTGCGCGCCATGGTGCTGGCCATCGAGGCCGGGCAGCTGCGCGAGCGCAAGATCCGGCCGTGAGGCCGCCCCCAAAGGCGGCGTCCGGGTGCCCGCAGGGCGGCCACCTCGCGGCATCCGCCTGCCCAATGCGTCCCGGCACGCTTGGGGCGCCCGGCGGCCTAGAATTCGTGCTGCAGATTGCCGCTCATGACCGAACCCACGCCGCCGGGCTTTGCCGCCAGCTTGTTCGAGACGCCGCTCGGCGTCGTCGCCAAGGCTGCACGCGAGGCGATCGTCGTCGTCGACGAGCAGCAGTGCATCGTCGCCCTCAACCCGGCGGCGCAGCGCATGTTCCGGTGTACGTCTTCCGCCGCGCTCGGCCGGCCCTTGTCGAGCCTGATTCCACCTGCACTGCGTGCCGCCCATGAGCGCCACGTGCAGCAGTTCGAGGTCTCGGGCGTGATCGAGCGCGTGATGGGCCGGCGCGGCGCCGTTACGGGCCTGCGCTCGGACGGGCAGGAGTTCCCGGCCGAGGCCACGATCTCGCGCATCGAACTGGCCGTCGGCGGTGAGCCGCGGCCGTTCTTCGTGGCGCTGCTGCGCGACCTCAGCCAGGAACGCGACCTGCACGAGGAAGTGGCCGCGCTGACGCGGCGCTTCCGCACCGTGCTCGAGATGGCACCGGTGGCGATGTGGATCAGCGAAGGCGACCATGTCGCTTACGCCAACCGCGCGGCCTTGGAGCTGTTCGGGATGCACCAGGGCGAAAGCCTCGTCGGACGCTCGATCTACACGCTGCTGCACCCCGACTCGCACGACGAGTTGCGTTCACAGGTCTCGAGCGCCATTGCCGGCGAGGCGGCGGCCCCGGTGGTCTGCGGCGCCATTGCCCGCTTCGACGGCGAGTGGCGCGAGGTCGAGATCGCCTCGGCCGCGCTGCCGGACCACGGCGACGCGGTCGTGCAGATGGTCATCACCGACATCACGCAACGCCGGCGGCAGGCGCGCCACGAGGCCCGCCACCGCGAGGAACTGCGTCACCTGTCGGCCAACGTGGTGGAGGCGCGCGAGGAAGAGCGCCGCCGCATCGCGCGCGAACTGCACGACGAACTCGGCCAGCGCCTGACGGCGTTGAAGATGGAGCTGTCCAGCCTGGGGCCGGCCGCCGCGCGGCGCTCGTACGACGCTCGCGTGGCCAACATGCTGGACATGATCGACGGCACCGTGGCCGCGGTGCGCCGCATCGCCGCCGACCTGCGCCCGATGATGCTCGACGACCTGGGCCTCAACGCGGCCATCGAGTGGCTGGCACGCGACGCTGCCCGCCGCATGGGCATCGAGATCACCGTGCGGCTGGGCGAAGAGGACCCGCCCTTGAGCGAAGGTGCGGCCATTGCGCTGTACCGCATGGTGCAGGAGGCGCTGACCAACGTCGCGCGGCACGCCCGCGCCACCGACGTGTCCATCGAGATGCGCCAGCAGGGCACGGAGCTGGTGCTGAGCGTGCGCGACAACGGCGTCGGTTTTCCCGATCCATCGCTGCAGCAGGACGGCCGCTACGGCCTGCTGGGCATCCGCGAACGGGCCTACATGCTGGGCGGCCGGATCGAGGTCGACAACCCACCGGGCGGCGGCGGGCGCCTCACGGTGTACCTGCCGCTGGCCGAGCCCGCCCGCATCGGCAACGCCAGCGACCGGCCCCACGCACCATGAACACCGGCCCGGGCCCGCCCGCCGTTCGCCTGCTGCTGGTGGACGACCACACGATCGTTCGCGAAGGTCTCAAGCGCGTGCTCGAGGGCACCGGCGAGGGCTGGGACATCACCGAGGAGGGCTCGGGTTTCCAGGCCCTGGACAGCCTGCGGCGCGCCCGCTTCGACCTCGCCATCGTCGACCTGTCGATGCCCGGCATGAGCGGGCTCGAACTCATCCGGCGCATCCGCGTCGAGTTCCCACCGCTGCCGGTGCTGGTGCTGAGCATGCACGCCGAGGAAGAGTACGCGCTGCGCGCCTTCAAGGCCGGCGCCAACGGTTATGTCACCAAGGACAGCGCCGCCGAGGAACTGGTCCTGGCCGTGCACAAGGTGCTGCGCGGCGGCGCCTACGTCACCACCACCCTGGCCGAGCGCGTGGTGCAGCAGCTCAACGGCAGCGTCGACGTGCCGCGCCACGCCCAGTTGTCGAACCGCGAACTCGAGGTGCTGCGCCGCATCGTCGCCGGCCAGCGTTCGACCGATATCGCCAACGCGCTGCACCTGTCGGTCAAGACCATCAGCACGCACAAGACGCGCATCATGGAAAAGCTGCAGCTCACCAGCACCGCGGCGCTCGTCCGCTACGCCATGGAACGCCGGCTGCACGGCGAGGACCCGCCGGCCGCCTGGCCCGACGACCCGGCGGACTGGCCCGCCA
>JACZKT010000394.1 GCA_014859905.1 Rubrivivax sp. | reverse complement strand
GTGTCGCAGTACCCGCCGGTGGCGCCGCCGTCGATCGTCGTCTCCGCCGGCTACCCCGGTGCGGCGGCGCAGACCCTGGAAGACAGCGTGCTGGCGGTCATCGAGCGCGAGATGAACGGTGCGCCGGGCCTCATCTACATGGAGTCGGTGGCGCAGGCCAACGGCACCGGCAACATCACGCTGAGCTTCCAGCCCGGCACCAACCCCGACCTGGCGCAGGTCGACGTGCAGAACCGCCTGGCGCGCGCCACACCGCGCCTGCCGGCGGCGGTGACGCAGCAGGGCGTGCGCGTGGACAAGTCGCGCAGCAACTTCCTGCTCTTCACCATCCTGTCGTCCAGCAACCCGGACATCGATCCCATCGCGCTGGGTGACTACGCGGCGCGCAACGTGCTGCCCGAACTGCAGCGTCTGCCGGGTGTCGGCCAGGCGCAGTTGTTCGGCACCGAACGGGCCATGCGCATCTGGATCGACCCCGCCAGGCTGCTGGGCTACCAGCTGTCCAGCAGCGACGTCGTGGCGGCGATCCGGGCCCAGAACGCCCAGGTGGCATCGGGCTCCATCGGCGACCTGCCCAACGTCGCCGGGCAGGGCATCGCGGCCACCGTCGTCGTGCGTGGCCAGCTCGGCACGGTCGAGCAGTTCGGCCGCATCGCCTTGCGTGCCAACAGCGACGGCTCCACGGTGCGCCTGGCCGACGTGGCGCGCATCGAGCTCGGCGCCCAGGGTTACGCCACCTCGGCGCGGCTGAACGGCCAGCCGTCCACCGGCATCGGCGTGCAGCTCGCCCCCACCGGCAACGCGCTGGCCACCGCGGCCGCGATACGCGCCAAGATGGAACAGCTGCAGAAGTTCTTTCCCCAGGGCGTGAGCTACGCCATCCCCTACGACAGCTCGCGTTTCGTGAAGATCTCGATCACGCAGGTGGCGGTGACGCTGATCGAGGCGGTGGTGCTGGTCTTCCTGGTGATGTTCCTGTTCCTGCAGAACCTGCGCTACACGATCATCCCGACCATCGTCGTGCCGGTGTCGCTGCTGGGCACCTTTGGGGTGCTGCTCACGCTGGGCTTCTCGATCAACGTGCTCACCATGTTCGGCATGGTGCTGGTGATCGGCATCGTCGTCGACGACGCCATCGTGGTGGTCGAGAACGTCGAACGCATCATGAGCGAGGAGGGCCTGCCGCCGCGCGAAGCCACGCGCAAGGCCATGGGCCAGATCCAGGGCGCCATCGTCGGCGTCACCGTGGTGCTGATCTCGGTGTTCGTGCCGCTGGCCTTCTTCGCCGGCTCGGTGGGCAACATCTACCGCCAGTTCGCGGCCGTGATGGTGTCCTCGATCGCCTTTTCGGCTTTCATGGCGCTGTCGCTCACGCCGGCCCTGTGCGCGACGCTGCTCAAGCAGGTCCAAGCCGGGCACGATGTCGACAAGCGCGGTTTCTTCGGCTGGTTCAACCGCTTCTTCAAGCGCCGGGCCAAACACTACGAGAGCTTCCTCGCGGGGATGCTGCTCAAGACCGGCCGCTACCTCGTCATCTATGGCGTGATCATCGTCGCCGTCGGCTGGGTCTACCTGCGCCTGCCGACGTCTTTCCTGCCCGCCGAGGACCAGGGAACGATGCTCGTCAACGTGCAGCTGCCGCCGGGTGCGACGCAGCAACGCACACTCGCGGTGATGACGCAGGTGGAAGGCTACATGCTCAAACAGCCGGAGGTCCAGGGCATGGTGAGTGTGCTGGGCTTCAGCTTCTCCGGGCTGGGCCAGAACGCCGCGCTGGCCTTCGTGACGCTGAAGGACTGGGACCAGCGCCCGCAGCCCGAGAACTCGGCGCAGGCCCTGGCCGGCCGCGCCTTCGGCGCCTTGATGGGCATCCGCGACGCTTTCATCTTCCCGCTGAGCCCGCCGCCGATCCCCGAGCTCGGCACCGCGTCGGGATTCAATTTCCGCCTGCAGGACCGCGCCGGGCTGGGACACGAGGCGCTGGTGGCGGCGCGCAACCAGTTGCTGGGCCTGGCGGCGCAGAGCAAGGTGCTGAGCCAGGTGCGGCCCGACGGCCTGGAAGACGCGCCGCAGCTGCAGGTCGACATCGATCGCGACAAGGCCGCCGCGCTGGGCGTGGGCTTCGACAGCATCAACGCCACCCTGTCCACCGCGCTGGGCTCGTCGTACGTCAACGACTTCCCCAACAGCGGCCGCCTGCAGCGCGTGGTGGTGCAGGCCGACGCGCCGGCGCGCATGCAGCCCGAGGACCTGCTGCGCCTGAACGCGAGCAACGGCAAGGGGCAGCCGGTGCCGCTGGCGGCGTTTGCCAGCACACGCTGGATCACCGGTGCCATGCAGACGGTGCGCTACAACGGCTATCCCGCCATGCGCATCGGCGGCAGTGCGGCGCCGGGCAGCAGCACCGGCGACGCCATGGCCGAGATGGAGCGCCTGGCGACGCAGTTGCCGGCCGGCTTCGGCTTCGAGTGGACCGGCCTGTCGCGCGAGGAAAAGATCGCCGGCAACCAGGCGCTGATCCTGTACGGATTCGCCATCCTGGCCGTCTTCCTGTGCCTGGCCGCGCTGTACGAGAGCTGGGCCATCCCGCTGGCCGTGATCCTGGTGGTGCCGTTGGGTGTCTTCGGCGTCGTGCTGGCCACGTTGCTGCGCGGCTATGCCAACGATGTCTACTTCCAGGTCGGCCTGATCACGATCATCGGCCTGTCGGCCAAGAATGCGATCCTGATCATCGAGTTTGCCAAGGACCTGCAGGCGCAGGGCAAGAGCGCGATCGAGGCGGCACTGGAAGCGGCGCACCTGCGCTTCCGGCCCATCGTGATGACCTCTCTGGCCTTCATCCTGGGCGTGATGCCGCTGTTCTTGGCCAGCGGCGCCGGCTCGGCCAGCCAGCGCGCCATCGGCACCGGCGTCGTCGGCGGCATGATCAGTGCCGTGACGCTGTCGGTCCTCTTCGTGCCGGTGTTCTTCGTCGTCGTGCGGCGCGTCTTCAAGGGCAGCGAACGGCAGCGCCGCATGTATGCACACGAGACGGACACCAGCAACCTGCACGTGCCGATGGAGGACCGTTGACGTGAAGACATCGACGCACCTTCGCCTGGCTCGCGCGGCCGCCACCGCCGCCGCATTGGCGACTCTGATGGGGGCTTGCTCCTTCATTCCCGTCCATGAACGGCCCGAACCTCCGGTGGCCACGGCCTGGGCCGACGCGGGCACCGCCGCCGGCACGCCCGCCACCGACCTGGCCTGGGCCGATTTCCTGACCGACGCGCGTCTGCGTGCCCTGGTCGAGATCGCCCTGAAGAACAACCGCGACCTGCGCATCGCGGTGCTCAACGTCGAGCAGGTGCGCGCCTTGTACGGCGTGCAGCGTGCCGACCGGCTGCCCAGCCTGGGTGTCGGCGCCACGTTCAACCGCGCGGCCAACGGCAGCGGCGACAACTACAGTGTCGGCTTTGCCGTCAGCGCCTTCGAGCTCGACCTCTTCGGCCGCGTCAAGAGCCTGTCCGAGGCGGCGCTGGCGCGTTACCTGGCCAGCGACGAAGGCCGGCGCGTGGCGCAGATGTCGCTGATTGCCGCGGTGGCCAACGCCGAGCTGGCGCTGCGGGCCGACGACGAGCTGCTGCAGGTGACGCGAGCGACGCTGGCCTCGCGCGAAGAGGCGCTGAGACTGGTGCGCGTGCGCCTGGACGGCGGCGTCGCGGCCGAGCCCGAACTGCGCGGCGCCGAGTCGCTGCTGGCCGGAGGCCGCGCCAACCTGGCCGCGCTGCAACGCCAGCGCGTTGAGGTCCACGCTGCGCTGGCGTTGCAG
>JACZKT010000393.1 GCA_014859905.1 Rubrivivax sp. | reverse complement strand
GCGGTGCTGGGCTGCGCAGCGTTCGCCGTCGCCACGCGGCTGCCGGGGCTGATCGCGGCGCGGGTGCTGATCGGTGCCGGTGTCGCGGCCTGCCTGATGGCGCCGCTGACCTGCTACCGGCGGCTCTACACCCCAGCGGTCCAGTTGCGTGCCAACTCGTGGATGCTGATGACGGGTTCGCTGGGCATGGTCGCCTCCACGGTGCCGGTGCAGTTGCTGCTGCCTACGCTCGGCTGGCGCGGCCTGTTCTGGGCCGTGGCGGCGCTGCTGGCGCTGGCGATGGTCGGCGTGGCCTGGTTGGTGCCGGCCGATCCGCGGCCGCAGCCGGTGCCCGATGCCGCCGCGGCAGCCACGATGCATGGCGGGATCGGTGCATCGCCGGTTGGCTACCGCAGCATCGTTCGCCACCCTTTGTTTCTGCGCACCGCACCGCTGGGTTTCTTCCTCTACGGTGGCCTGATCGCGGTGCAATCCTTGTGGGCCGGCCCCTGGCTGACGCGTGTCGGCGGCTGGAGCGCTGAACAAGCGGCGCAGGGGCTGTTGCTCATCAACCTGGCGATGCTCTTCACGTTCATGGCCTGGGGGGCCGTGATGCCGCGCCTGATGCACCGTGGCATCGGTGCTGTGCGACTCATGGCCTGGGGGCTGCCCTTGCCGCTGCTGTTGCTGTTTGGCAACGTCATGCTGGGGGGCGCGGCAGGCGCCGTGCATTGGGCCTTGTGGTGCGTGGCGTGCAGCTTCGTGTCGGTGAGCCAACCGGCGGTGGGCGCTGCGTTCCCGGCCGCGCTGGCCGGCCGCGCCCTGTCCGCCTACAACCTGGTGATCTTCGCCGGTGTCTTCTGCATCCAGTGGGGCATCGGGCTGCTGATCGACGGCCTGCGCGCCCTCGGGTTGACCGAGGCCGACGCTTTCCGGCTCGCCTTCACCGCCTTCGGCCTGTGTTGCGTGATGGCCTACCTCTGGTTTTTGCGCGCCGGGCGCTCAGGTGCCGATAATCCGGCCTGACTTCCATGGCCGCCATCCTGCTTGTCGCCCACGCCCCCCAGGCCGCATCGCTGCTGGCCGTGGCGCGGCACGTCTATCCGGACTGCAGCGTCGGGCTGGCTGGCGTCGACATCGCTGCCGGTGCCAGCCCGGCCGAGGCGCAGGCGCAGGTCCGCGCCGCGCTCGATGGCCTGGGGGCCAGCGAGGTGCTGATCCTGACCGATGTCTTCGGCGCGTCGCCATGCAGGGCGGCGCTGGCGGTGGCCGACGGCGTGCACACGCGTGTTGTCGCAGGCGTCAACGTGCCGATGCTGTGGCGAGCGCTGTGCTACGCCGACGTGCCGCTGGACGAACTCGTCACCCGGGCCGTCGACGGTGGCGTGCAGGGCGTGATGCAGGTCGGCGTGCCGCGCCCCCAGAATCAGGCCTCACAGCCGGTCGTCGATGATCAAGTCCAGCATCACCATCAGCAATAAGCTCGGCCTGCACGCTCGCGCCTCGGCCAAGCTCACCAAGCTGGCGGGCAGCTTCAAGAGCGACATCCACCTCAGCCGCAACGGCCGGCGAGTCAACGCGAAGAGCATCATGGGCGTGATGATGCTGGCCGCCGGTCCGGGCAGCGAGGTCGAGATCGAGGCCGAGGGCGCCGATGAAGGGCAGGCCGTGGCTGCGCTGTGCGGCCTCATCGAGGCCAGGTTCGGCGAAGGCGAATAACGCTTCAACAGGCCCTGTACCGGCGCGCGTCGCGGCACGCTGCGCTACATTGCTTGCATGAGCATCCAGGTCTTCGGTACGCCGGTCTCGCGTGGGGTTGCCATCGGGCGCGCCGTGCTCGTGGCTTCGAGCCGCGTCGATGTTGCGCATTACTTCATTGGCATCGACCGCATCGAGTCCGAGATCGACCGCCTGCGCCAAGCCCGTGACGGGGTGGCTGCCGAATTCGGCGCGCTCAAGAACGAACTGCCTGCCGAGGCGCCGCACGAGTTGGCGGCGCTGCTGGACGTGCATCTCATGCTGCTGCACGACGAGTCGCTGATCGGCGCCACCAAGGCCTGGATCAGCGACCGCCACTACAACGCCGAATGGGCGCTGTCGGCACAGCTGGAAGTGCTGGCGCGGCAGTTCGATGAGATGGAAGACGCCTACCTGCGCGAGCGCAAGGCCGACGTCGAGCAGGTCGTCGAACGGCTGTTGCGCGAGTTGCGCCCCAGCGCCGTGGGCGCGGCCGCCGCAGGCGCGCCGGCGACGCAGGCGGCGCGAGACTTCGGTGGCGAAGACCCGCTGGTGCTGGTGGCCAACGACGTGGCACCCGCCGACATGCTGCAGTTCAAGCGCAGTGTCTTCACCGGTTTCGTCACCGACGTTGGCGGCCGTACCTCGCACACCGCGATCGTCGCGCGCAGCATGGACATCCCTGCCGTGGTCGGCGCACGCGAAGCCAGCCGGTTGATCCGACAGGACGACTGGATCGTCATCGACGGCGATGCCGGCGTCGTCATCGTCGACCCCTCGCCCATCGTGCTCGAGGAATACCGCTTCCGCCAGCGCCAAAGCGAGCTTGAACGGGCGCGGCTCGACCGCTTGCGGCACACCCCGGCGGTGACGCTGGATGGCCAGGCCGTGGAGTTGCTGGCGAACATCGAGCTGCCCGGCGACGCCGCCGGTGCGCTGGAGGCAGGGGCCGTGGGCGTGGGCCTGTTCCGCAGCGAATTCCTGTTCATGAACCGTGGCGGCAACGTGCCCGGCGAGGACGAGCAGTTCGAGGCCTACCGCGACGCCGTGATCGCGCTGCAGGGTCTGCCGGTGACCATACGCACCGTCGACATCGGCGCAGACAAGCCCCTGGAGCGTGGCAGCGCGCAGGAACATCGGTACGACCACGGCCTGAACCCGGCCTTGGGTCTGCGTGCCATCCGCTGGAGTCTGTCGGAGCCCGGCATGTTTCGACAGCAGCTGCGCGCCATCCTGCGTGCCAGCGCCTACGGCAAGGTGCGCATCCTGATCCCGATGGTGGCGCACCTCGGCGAAGTCCGGATGACCTTCGAGGCACTGACGCGCGCGCGGCAGCAACTCGACGACGCCGGCCGTGCCTACAGCCAGGTCGAGGTCGGTGCCATGGTCGAGGTGCCGGCAGCGGCGGTGATGATCGACCGCTTCCTGCGGCACTTCGACTTCGTCTCCATCGGCACCAACGATCTCATCCAGTACACGCTGGCGATCGACCGTGCCGACGAGGCGGTGGCTCACCTGTACGACCCCTGGCACCCGGCGGTGCTGCAGTTGCTGCACCACACCATCTCCCGCGCCAACGCCCTGGGTCGCGCCGTCAGCGTGTGTGGCGAGATGGCCGGCGACGTGGCCTTCACCGAGCTGCTGCTGGCGATGGGTCTGCGCAGCTTTTCGATGCATCCGGCGCGCATCGCGTCGATCAAGCAACGTGTGCTTCGAGCAGACACGCGGCAGCTCGCGGCGCACCTGGAACAGGTGCTGGACTCCGATGCCCCGGCCGAAGTGCTGCGCCTGGCCCTGCAGGGCCGCACATGGCACTGACGTGCGCCGCAGCGCAACGCGCTCTGTCGCCCCGTCGAAGCGACTCCGCAGCGCGTGTTCAGCGCCGACTTGCCACGGTGCGCGAAAAGGGTGCTATAGTCATTGGCTCTGCTCCTGACAGGCAACAGACGGCGACACAGAAGCCGACGCGAAGTCAGACAGGCTGCAGAAATGCCCGAGTGCTTGACAGTGGTTAAGAAAACATGTCAGAATCACTTTCTTCGCTGATCACAGGTCGGCGACGCTGAAACTCCAAGAGTGCAGCGGCGTTCTTTAACAACATACAGCCGATAAGCGTGGGCGTTTGAAGGCGAGTGCCGGAACGATGTGGCAACACAAAGTTCAGGTCTCCTGACCTTAAACGCTCGCGGAAATAGAAGTGAAGTTCACTTCGATTCCTAAGAGCAAATTCAAGATCGAACTGAAGAGTTTGATCCTGGCTCAGATTGAACGCTGGCGGCATGCCTTACACATGCAAGTCGAACGGTAACGCGGGGCAACCTGGCGACGAGTGGCGAACGGGTGAGTAATATATCGGAACGTGCCCAGTAGTGGGGGATAGCCCGGCGAAAGCCGGATTAATACCGCATACGACCTACGGGTGAAAGCGGGGGATCGCAAGACCTCGCGCTATTGGAGCGGCCGATATCAGATTAGGTAGTTGGTGGGGTAAAAGCCTACCAAGCCTACGATCTGTAGCTGGTCTGAGAGGACGACCAGCCACACTGGGACTGAGACACGGCCCAGACTCCTACGGGAGGCAGCAGTGGGGAATTTTGGACAATGGGCGCAAGCCTGATCCAGCCATGCCGCGTGCGGGAAGAAGGCCTTCGGGTTGTAAACCGCTTTTGTCAGGGAAGAAAAGCTCTGGGCTAATACCCCGGGGTCATGACGGTACCTGAAGAATAAGCACCGGCTAACTACGTGCCAGCAGCCGCGGTAATACGTAGGGTGCAAGCGTTAATCGGAATTACTGGGCGTAAAGCGTGCGCAGGCGGTTATGCAAGACAGATGTGAAATCCCCGGGCTCAACCTGGGAACTGCATTTGTGACTGCATAGCTGGAGTGCGGCAGAGGGGGATGGAATTCCGCGTGTAGCAGTGAAATGCGTAGATATGCGGAGGAACACCGATGGCGAAGGCAATCCCCTGGGCCTGCACTGACGCTCATGCACGAAAGCGTGGGGAGCAAACAGGATTA
>JACZKT010000392.1 GCA_014859905.1 Rubrivivax sp. | reverse complement strand
CTGTACCAGGACGTGGCCGAACGCCTGCGCCAGCAGATCTACGCGCGCCGGCTCGAACCCGGCAGCTGGATCGACGAGATGAAGCTCGCTGCCGAGTTCGGCATCAGCCGCACGCCGCTGCGCGAGGCGCTGAAGGTGCTGGCGGTGGAAGGCCTGGTGACGATGAAGGTGCGGCGCGGCGCCTACGTCACCGAGATGTCGCGCGACGACGTGGCGCAGGTCTACCACCTGCTGGCGCTGCTGGAAAGCGACGCCGCCGGCGACGCGGCCGAGCGCGCCAGCAGCGCCGAACTGGCCCAGCTGCAGGCACTGCACGACCGGCTGGAGAAGCTGGCGCGCCAGCGCGACGCCTTCTTTGCCGCCAACGAGGCCTTCCACCTGGCCCTGATGCAGATCGCCGGCAACCGCTGGCGCAGCCAGATCGTGGCCGACCTGCGCAAGGTGATGAAGCTCAATCGCCACCATTCGCTGCTGCGCCGGGGGCGCCTGGCCGAATCGCTGGCCGAACACCGCGCGCTGATGGCGGCATTGACGTCACGCCAGCGTGAGCTGGCCACCGCGCGCATGCTGGAGCACTTCCACAACGGCCTGCAAGCCGCGGCCGGCGCCTGAGCCTGAGGGCGCCAGACGCGGCAGGCACCAGAAGGAAGGGCCGGCCCCGCGCGATCCGGACCCGGCCCTCAGCGCCTGAGGGCGCTCAGCGCTGCGCGATCGGCTTCACGTCGCGGTGCTTCGAACCCACGAAGAGCTGGCGCGGGCGTCCGATCTTGTACTCGGGGTCGCCGATCATCTCGTTGAGCTGGGCGATCCAGCCCACCGTGCGCGCGAGCGCGAAGATGGCCGTGAACAGGCTCACCGGGATGCCCAGGGCGCTCTGCACGATGCCGGAGTAGAAGTCGACGTTGGGGTAGAGCTTGCGCGAGACGAAGTAGTCGTCTTCGAGCGCGATCTTCTCCAGCGCCATGGCCAGCTTGAACAACGGGTCGTCGTGCAGCCCGGTGGCCTCCAGCACCTCGTGGCAGGTCTCGCGCATGAGCTTGGCGCGCGGGTCGTAGTTCTTGTAGACGCGGTGGCCGAAGCCCATCAGCTTGACGTTGGAGTTCTTGTCCTTAACCTGCTTGATGAACTCGCCGATCTTCTCGGCGCCGCCGTTGCGCTGGATGTCCTTCAGCATGTTCAGTGCCGCCTCGTTGGCACCGCCGTGCGCCGGCCCCCACAGGCACGCCACGCCGGCGGCGATGGCCGCGAACGGGTTGGTGCCCGAACTGCCGCACAGCCGCACCGTCGACGTGGACGCGTTCTGCTCGTGGTCGGCGTGCAGGATGAAGATGCGGTCGATGGCCCGCACCAGCACGTCGTTGGGTACGTAGTCCTCGCACGGCGTGGCGAACATCATGCGCATGAAGTTGCCCGAGTACGACAACTCGTTCTTCGGGTACATGTACGGCTGGCCGATGCCGTACTTGTAGGCCATGGCCACCAGCGTCGGCATCTTCGCGATCAGGCGGATGGCGGCGATGTCGCGGTGGCGCGGATTGTTGATGTCGGTGCTGTCGTGATAGAAGGCCGACAACGCGCCGACCAGGCCCGTCAGCACCGCCATCGGGTGCGCGTCGCGCCGGAAGCCGCGCAGGAAGAACTGCATCTGCTCGTTGACCATCGTGTGGTGGGTGACGAGCTTGTGGAAGTCCTTCTGCTGCTGCTCGTTGGGCAACTCTGCGTACAGCAGCAGGTGGCAGGTGTCGAGGAAGTCGCACTTCGTCGCCAGCTGCTCGATCGGGTAGCCACGGTACAGCAACTCACCCTTGTCGCCGTCGATGTAGGTGATGGCCGACTGGCACGCTGCCGTCGACAGGAAACCCGGGTCGTAGGTGAACTTGCCGGTCTGCCCATAGAGCTTGCGGATGTCGATCACATCCGGGCCGATCGATCCCTTGTAGATCGGCAGGTCCATGCTCGGACTGCCATCGGAAAACGACAGCGTGGCTTTCACGTCGGAGGGGGTCATGACACGGGGCCTTTCTTCAGTTCGGTTTGGGGGGCCGCCCGAAACCTGCACCCGCGGGCGCAGTTCTCATCAGGGCCAGCACTTCACGCACTTCAGCGGTGTCGACCTCGTCTTGCGGCTCCTTACGGCCAAGCAGCAGGTCCAGCAGGTCGTTGTCGGCAAGGTCCATCAGGGCCAGCAGCCCCGCAGCCTGCCTTGTCGTCATCGTCTCCTCGTGGTGGCTGAAGAAGCGCTCGACGAAGAGATCGTTCTCCAACAGGCCGCGGCGGCAGCGCCACCGCAGCTTGTTGAGACCGGCTTCGCCCAGCAAGTCGCTCATACGTTCAAACGGCGCGGCGTACCATCATTTCCTTGATCTTGCCAATCGCTTTTGTGGGATTCAACCCCTTTGGACAAACATCCACGCAATTCATGATCGAGCGACAGCGGAAAAGCCGATACGGATCCTCGAGATTGTCCAGCCGTGCCTCGGTGTCCTGGTCGCGACTGTCGACAATGAAGCGGTAGGCCTGCAGCAGGCCGGCCGGGCCGACGAACTTGTCGGGGTTCCACCAGAAGCTCGGGCAGGCCGTACTGCAGCTGGCGCACAGGATGCATTCGTACAGGCCGTTGAGCTCCTCGCGCTCCTCGGGCGACTGCAGGCGCTCCTTCTCGGGCGGCTGCGTGTCGTTGACCAGGTAGGGCTTGATCGAGTTGTACTGCTTGAAGAACAGCGTCATGTCCACGATCAGGTCGCGGATCACCGGCAGCCCCGGCAGCGGCTTGAGCACGATGGTGCCCGGCAGCGTGCGCATGTTGGTCAGGCAGGCCAGCCCGTTCTTGCCGTTGATGTTCATGCCGTCCGAGCCGCACACGCCTTCGCGGCAGCTGCGGCGGAAGCTCAGGGTGGGGTCGACGGCCTTGAGCTTGATCAGCGCGTCGAGCAACATGCGCTCCGAGCCGTCGAGCTCGACCTGCAGCGTCTGCATGCGCGGCTTGTCGTCGCTGTCGGGGTCGTAGCGGTAGATCTGGAAGGTGCGTAGCGTCATGTTGTACTGCCTTCAGAACGTGCGGACCTTCGGGGGAACGCTCTCGACCGTCAGCGGCTGCATGCGCACCGGCTTGTATTCGAGGCGGTCGCCGTCGCTGTACCACAGGGTGTGCTTGAGCCAGTCGCGGTCGTTGCGACCGAGCGGGTGTTCGGCGTCGTCCGCCGTGCGCTCGTAGTCCTTGACCATGTGGGCACCGCGGCACTCGTGGCGTGCCGCGGCGGACGCCATCGTCGCCCTTGCCACCTCGACCAGGTTTTCGACCTCCAGGGCCTCGATGCGCGCCGTGTTGAAGACCTTGGACTTGTCCTTCAGGCCGATCGCCTTGGCGCGCTCGGCCACCGCGGCGATCTTGACCACGCCTTCGTCCATCAGCGCCTGGGTGCGGAACACCGCGGCGTGGCTCTGCATGGTGCGGCGCAGGTCGTCGGCGACCAGCTGCGCATACTCGCCCGAGGTCGACGCGTCCAGGCTCGCCAGGCGCTGCAGCGCACGGTCGGCGGCATCGGCCGGCAGCGGCTTGTGGACCTTGTTCTTCTGATGGAACTCGACGATGTGGTTGCCCGCGGCGCGCCCGAAGACCACCAGGTCGAGCAGCGAGTTGCAGCCGAGCCGGTTGGCACCGTGCACGCTGACGCACGAGCACTCGCCGACGGCATACAGGCCGCCCACCGGTGCCACCGGGTCGCCGCCCTTTGGCACGACGACCTGGCCGTGGATGTTGGTCGGCACGCCGCCCATCTGGTAGTGCAGCGTCGGCACCACGGGGATGGGCTCCTTGGTGATGTCGACGTTGGCGAAGTTGTGGCCGATCTCGTAGATCGACGGCAGGCGCTTCATGATGGTCTCGACGCCCAGGTGCGTCATGTCGAGCACGATGTAGTCCTTGTTCGGACCGCAGCCGCGCCCTTCCTTGATCTCCTGGTCCATCGAACGCGAGACGAAGTCGCGCGGCGCCAGGTCCTTCAGGGTCGGTGCGTAGCGCTCCATGAAACGCTCGCCGTCGCAGTTGCGCAGGATGCCGCCCTCGCCGCGGCAGCCTTCGGTAAGCAGCACGCCGGCGCCGGCGACGCCGGTGGGGTGGAACTGCCAGAACTCCATGTCCTGCAGCGGGATGCCGGCGCGCGCCGCCATGCCCAGGCCGTCGCCGGTGTTGATGTAGGCGTTGGTGCTGGCAGCGAAGATGCGCCCGGCGCCGCCGGTGGCCAGCAGCGTGGTCTTGGCCTCCAGGATGTGCAGGTCGCCGGTTTCCATCTCCAGCGCCACCACGCCCAGCACGTCGCCCGCGGCGTCCCGGATCAGGTCCAATGCCATCCACTCGACGAAGAAGTTGGTGCGCGCCTTGAGGTTCTGCTGGTACAGCGTGTGCAGCATCGCGTGGCCGGTGCGGTCGGCCGCGGCGCAGGCGCGCTGCACCGGCTTCTCGCCGTAGTTCGCGGTGTGGCCGCCGAAGGGGCGCTGGTAGATCGTGCTGTCGGCGTTGCGGTCGAAAGGCATGCCGAAGTGCTCGAGCTCGTAGACGACCTTGGGCGCCTCGCGGCACATGAATTCGATCGCGTCCTGGTCACCGAGCCAGTCCGAGCCCTTGATGGTGTCGTAGAAGTGGTAGTGCCAGTTGTCCTCGTTCATGTTCGACAAGGACGCGGCGATGCCGCCCTGCGCGGCCACGGTGTGCGAACGCGTCGGGAAGACCTTGGACAGCACGGCGACGTTGAGGCCGGCCAGGGCCAGCTGCAGCGACGCACGCATGCCGGAGCCGCCGGCACCGACGATGACGACGTCGAACTTGCGACGCGGTAAGTTGGCAAGAGCCATTGTTCTCAGAGCCTCCAGAGCACCTGCACCGCCCAGCCGGTGCAGCCCACCAGCCACACCAGCGTGGCCACCTGCAACACCAGCCGCGTGCCGACGGGCTTGACGTAATCCATCCAGATGTCGCGCATGCCGACCCAGGCATGCCAGGCCAGCGCGACGACGACGACGAAGCTCAGCACCTTCATCCACTGCGCGGCGAAGATACCGGCCCACTTGTCGTAGCCCATCGGCCCGGGCATCAGCACCTGCACGACGAGCACTGCCGTGAACAGCGCCATCAGCACGGCAGTGACGCGCTGGCTGAGCCAGTCGCGCAAACCGTAGTGCGCGCCGACGACGACACGCTTGGAACCATGTTTGACCGTCATGTCCGCTCCCGCTCAGTACAGGCCGAAGAGTTTGGCGCCGAGGGCCACGGTGATCAGCACGCTGGCGACCAGCGTGAACACGGCCGAGTTGTGGCCCTGCGCCTTGCTGACACTGTGCGTGGTGTCCATCCACACATGCCGCACACCGGCGATGAGGTGGTGCACAAAGGCCCAGATCAGCACCAGCACCACGACCTTGACGCCCCATCCCGGCACGAAACCGATGCCTGCCACGAAGGCGCTGGCGTAGGTCTCGTAGGAGATCTCCGAGCTGATACTGGTGTCGAACAACCAGATGATGAACGGCAGCAGCACGAACATCAGCAGACCGCTGGCGCGATGCAGGATCGAAACGATGCCGGCCAGCGGCAACCGGTACTTCACCGCCTCCAGCAGATGCATCGTGCCGGGTCTTGCTCTTGTCATCTCGGACATGTCGGTACCTTCGGAAGGCGCGTGAAGCGCAATGAGTTTATTGCAACGCCGCCACCTTACGCGGCCCTGCGAACGCCGGGGCTCAGTTCAGCTCGTTGCGGTAGTGATGCGAAGCCGTGTGGTACAGGCCGCGACGCAATTCCACGGCACGGTCGCCATAGGTGTAGGACAGCCTTTCCACCGACAACAAGGGCGCGCCCTCGGGCACGCCGAGCAGCGCCGCCTCTTCGGAGGCGGCAGCCACGGCACGGATCTTCTCTTCGGCGCGGATCATGCGCACCGCGAACTCGGCTTCGAAAAGCCTGTACAGCGGCCCGCGCCAGGCCTGCAGCCGCTCCATCGTGAGGCCCTTGAACGCCGTGCCCGGCAGCCAGAGGTCGTCCAGCACCACCGGCTTCAAATCGTCGTTGCTGCCCGCCAGCAAGAGGCGGCGCACCTGCACCGCCGCTTCGCCGGCCTTCAGCGCCAGCAGCCGCGCGACCTCGAGCGGCGCGCGCATGCGCCGGCAGTCGAGCAGCCGCCGCTGCAGCATGGCCGGCGCCCCTTCGTCGGGCGTCAGGCGCAGAAAGCGGTATTGCGTCTGCGCCTCGGCGTGGGTGGCGACGAAGGTGCCCTTGCCCTGACGGCGAACGAGCAGGTTCTCGGCCGCCATCTCGTCGATGGCCTTGCGCACCGTGCCCTGGCTGACGCCGTAGCGCGCCGCCAGCTCGGTTTCGCTGGGGATGGCCTGCCCTGGCAACCACTGGCCGCTTTCCAGGCCGGTCACCAGCAGCGTCTTGATCTGCTGATACAGCGGGCTGAACGAGGGCGTGGATTCGGCCCGTGCAGCCGGCGGCGACGAGGTCTCGGACATGGGGCGATTGCATCACAGCCGGTGCCGCGGTGTCCATGCATTGTTGTCTTATATAAGACATAAGATATTTGACGCGCTGTCAGCCTCGCCACAAGTGGAGAAGCTAAACTCGCATTTGCTGCATTAACGTCCCCCAACCTGTCTTTCCATCAGGAGAAACCCACCATGAGCAAGAAGCCCGTCCGCGTGGCCGTGACCGGCGCCGCCGGTCAGATCGGCTATGCCCTGCTGTTCCGCATCGCCTCCGGCGAGATGCTCGGCAAGGACCAGCCGGTGATCCTGCAATTGCTGGAAATCCCCGACGAGAAGGCCCAGAAGGCACTCAAGGGCGTGATGATGGAAGTGGAGGATTGCGCCTTCCCGCTGCTGGCCGGCATGCAGGCGCACAACAACCCCACGGCCGCCTTCAAGGACACCGACTACGCGCTGCTGGTGGGCGCGCGCCCGCGCGGCCCCGGCATGGAACGCGCCGACCTGCTGGCCGCCAACGCGCAGATCTTCACCGCCCAGGGCAAGGCGCTCGACGCCTCGGCCAGCCGCGACATCAGGGTACTGGTGGTCGGCAACCCGGCCAACACCAACGCCTGGATCGCGATGAAGAGCGCGCCCGGCCTGCCGCGCGAGAACTTCACCGCCATGCTGCGCCTGGACCACAACCGCGCGCTCAGCCAGCTCGCCGCCAAGACCGGCAAGCCGGTGGCGTCGATCAGGAAGCTGGCGGTGTGGGGCAACCACTCGCCGTCGATGTACGCCGACTACCGCTTCGCCACCATCGACGGCGCCTCGGTCAAGGACATGATCAACGACCAGGCCTGGAACAAGGACGTGTTCCTGCCCACCGTGGGCAAGCGCGGCGCCGCCATCATCGACGCTCGTGGCCTGTCGTCGGCCGCTTCGGCCGCCAACGCCGCCATCGACCACATGCGCGACTGGGCGCTGGGCTCCAAGGGCGAGTGGGTCACCATGGGCGTGCCTTCCAACGGCGAATACGGCATTCCGAAAGACGTGATCTTCGGCTTCCCGGTCACCACCGAGAACGGCAAGTACAAGATCGTCGAAGGCCTGGCCATCGACGAATTCAGCCAGACCTGCATCGACAAGACGCTGGCCGAGCTGATGGGCGAACAGGACGGCGTCAAGCACCTGCTGTAAGCCACGCCGGGCGGCGCCTGCCGCCCGGCCTTCAGCGCACGAACTGCGTCACGTAGTCGGCGCCCAGGCCGTTGGCCGCGTAGTGGCGGCGGCACATCTCGAGCTTGGTGAAGACATCCTCGTAGCCGGTGTGGGCGCCGCTTTCATCGACGTAGACCATGGC
>JACZKT010000391.1 GCA_014859905.1 Rubrivivax sp. | reverse complement strand
CTGCGCCACATCGACACGCTGCAGGTCACGCCGCGCGTCAGCGCGACCACGCAGCAGTCGCGTGTGCGCAGCGCCTGGGCGGTGGCGCGGCGCATCGACGAACTGCTGCTCTCGGTGCCGCCGCGGCGCAGCTTCAGGCCGACGCTGCCAGGCGAGTTTGCTGGTCTTGAAGACGGTCCAGCGCCTGCCTGAAGTCGGCCAGACGCGCGCGTTCCTGTTCGACCACGGCCGCCGGCGCGCGGGCCACGAAACCGGGGTTGCCGAGCTTGGCGTCGGCCTTGACGATCTCGCCCTGCAGGCGCGTGATCTCCTTGGCCAGGCGTGCCTGTTCGGCGGCCAGGTCGATGGCCACGAACAGCGCCAGCCGCATCTCGCCCGACATCGCCACCGGTGCCGCCTGCGTGGCCGCGGCAAAGGCGGCTTCGTCGGCCAGCGCTCGCACCTCGGCCAGCCGGGCCAGTGCCTTGAGCAGCGGTGAGGCGGCGGCGACGAAGACCTCGTCGCCCAGCGTCAGCAGGGGCACCCGCTCGCCCGGGTTGAGCCCCATCTCGCTGCGCAGGCGGCGGCATTCGGCGACCACGGCCTTGAGCCTGGTCATCCACAGGTCGGCCGCCGGATCGATCTTTGCCAGCTGCGCCTGCGGGTAGGCCGCGGTGACGATGCTGTCGGCAGCGCCAGGCTGCCTGCGGCCGGCGACCACGGCCACGGTGTCCCACAGTTCGGCGGTGATGAAGGGCGCGATCGGGTGCAGCAGCCGCAGCACCGTCTCCAGCGTGCGGATCAGCGTGCGGCGCGTGGCCCGCTGCTCGGCTTGGCTGCCGCCGGCGATCTGCACCTTGGCGATCTCCAGGTACCAGTCGCAGTACTCGTCCCAGATGAAGGTGTAGATGGCGTTGGCGACGTTATCGAGCCGGTAGTCGGCAAAGCCCTGCGCCACCGCGGCTTCGACGCGCTGCAGTTCGCCGCCGATCCAGCGGTCGGCGAGCGAGAAGTGCAGGGTGCCCTCGCCGCCGTCGGCGGCCTGGCATGCCACCGCCGTGTGCTCCTTCAGGCCGCAGTCCTGGCCTTCGCAGTTCATGAGCACGAAGCGCGTCGCGTTCCAGAGCTTGTTGCAGAAGTTGCGGTAGCCCTCGCAGCGCTTGCTGTCGAAATTGATGTTGCGGCCCAGGCTGGCATAGCTGGCCATCGTGAAGCGCAGCGCGTCGGCGCCGAAGGCCGGGATGCCGTGCGGGAATTCCTTCTCGGTGTCCTTGCGCACGCGCGGCGCGGTCTCGGGCTTGCGCAGGCCGGTGGTGCGCTTGTCCAGCAATGCGGGCAACGCGATGCCGTCGATGAGGTCCACCGGGTCGAGCACGTTGCCTTCGCTCTTGCTCATCTTGTGGCCCTGGGCGTCGCGCACCAGGCCGTGGATGTAGACGTCGCGAAACGGCACCCTGCCGGTGAAATGGGTCGTCATCATGATCATCCGGGCGACCCAGAAGAAGATGATGTCGAAGCCGGTGACGAGCACGGTGGAGGGCAGGAAGAGGTCCTGCTCCAGCGTCCTGCGCGGCCAGCCGAGCGTCGAGAAGGGCACCAGCGCCGACGAGTACCAGGTGTCGAGCACGTCCTCGTCGCGTGTCAGCGGGCCGCTGTAGCCGGCCGCCGTGGCACGCTGGCGCGCCTCGTCCTCGCTGCGCGCCACGAAGAGCTCGCCGTTGCTGCCGTACCAGGCCGGGATCTGGTGGCCCCACCAGAGCTGGCGGCTGATGCACCAGTCCTGGATGTTGTCCATCCAGTGCTTGTAGGTGTTGACCCATTGCTCGGGCACGAAGCGCACCTGGCCGCTGGCCACCGCGTCGATGGCCTTGGCGGCAATGCTGCTGCCGTCGGCGCCGGGCTTATTGACGGCCACGAACCACTGGTCGGTGAGCATGGGCTCCACGATCTGGCCGGTGCGGGCGCAACGCGGCACCACCAGGCGGTGCTTTTTCGTTTCCACCAGCAGGCCCAGCCGTTCCAGGTCGGCCACGACCTGCTTGCGCGCCACGAAACGGTCCAGCCCGCGGTAGGCGGCGGGGGCCTGGTCGTTGACGGTGGCGTCGAGCTTGAGCACGCCGATCACGGGCAGGCCGTGGCGCAGACCCACGGCGTAGTCGTTGGCGTCGTGCGCCGGCGTCACCTTGACGACGCCGGTGCCGAAGTCGCGGTCCACGTAGGCGTCGGCAATGACCGGGATCAGCCGTTCGCACAAGGGCAGCCGCACCTGCTTGCCGACGAAGGCGGCGTAGCGCTCGTCGTCCGGGTGCACCATCACCGCGGTGTCGCCGAGCATGGTCTCGGGCCGCGTCGTGGCCACCACCAGGCTGCCGCTGCCGTCTTCCAGCGGATAGCGGATCAGCCACAGGAAACCGTCTTCCTCTTCGCTTTCGACCTCGAGGTCGGACACCGCCGACTTCAGCGCCGGGTCCCAGCTCACCAGGCGTTTGCCGCGGTAGATCAGGCCCTCGTCGAACAGGCGCACGAAGGTTTCGGCGACGACGGCGGACAGGTCCTCGTCCATCGTGAAGTACTCGCGCGACCAGTCCACGCTGTCGCCCAGGCGGCGCATCTGGTTGGTGATGGTGGCACCCGAGCTGGCCTTCCAGTCCCACACCTGGGCGACGAAGTTCTTGCGCCCGAGGTCGTGCCGGCTGAGGCCGGCCTCCTGCAACTGGCGCTCGACGACGATCTGGGTCGCGATGCCTGCATGGTCGGTGCCCGGCAGCCACAGCGTGTTGAAGCCGCGCATGCGGTGGTAACGCGTCAGCGCGTCCATCAGCGTCTGGTTGAAGGCGTGGCCCATGTGCAGCGTGCCGGTCACGTTGGGCGGCGGCAGTTGGATCGCAAACGAAGGCCGTGCCGGGTCGAGCGTGGGCTGGAAAGCCCCCGCGGCCGCCCACACCGGGCCCCAGCGGGCTTCGATGGCGGCAGGTTCGTAGGACTTGGCGAGATCGGTCATGATGGCGACGGCGAAACGATGCGGATCGGCTGCTGAAAACCGTGTCAACGTGGGTGGCGCGGGAGGAGTTGCGATTGTAGGTGGCCGCCCCGCGCCAACGCCTTCGAAGGAGACCCCTCGATGACTCCTGTACGACGCTCCAGGCCCCGGTTCGGTCGCGGTGCACGCCGTCTGGCCGTGGCCCTGGCAGTGGCCGTGCTGGCCGGCTGCGGCGGTGGCGGCGGCGGGGACGGTGACACCGTCGCGCCGCCGGCCGGCTGCAGCGTCGCCGAGCAGCAGCAGTGGCTGGCCACCTACATGGACGACTGGTACTTCTGGTACCGCCTGTCGCCGCGGCCGGCCCCGGGGGCCCATGCCGATGTGCAGAGCTACTTCGACGCTTTGCTGTACACCGGCAGCGACCCCGCCTTCCCGGCCGACCGCTGGAGCCGCAGCGAAAGCACCGAGAGCTTCAACCGCTTCTATGGCGAGGGCAGCACGCTGGGCTACGGCGTCTCGGTGGCCGGTCTCGAGGTCGCTGGCGACCCCACGCAGCCCTTGTATGTGCGCCATGTCGAGCCACGCTCGCCGGCGGCCGCGCTGGGCGTGCAGCGCGGCGACGAAGTGCTGTCGATCGACGGCCGCAGTGCCTCCGAGGTCATCGCGGCCGATGACTTTTCTGCCCTCACCGCTGCCGCCGCCGGGGACCACCTGACGCTGGAACTGCGGCGCGCCGGCGTGTCGCGCACGGTGACGATCAGCGCTGCCGTCTTTGCGTTGACACCGGTCAGCGGCACCGCGGTGCTGGACATCGGGCCCGGCCGCAAGCTCGGCTACGTGGCGGTCAAGGACATGATCGACCAGGCGCTGGCGCCGCTGGAGACGAGTTTTTCGCGCTTCCGGGCCGAGGGCGTGAGCGATCTTGTGCTCGACCTGCGCTACAACGGCGGCGGACTCGTGGCCACCGGTGGCGTGGTGGCGTCGTACATCGCCGGCACGCGCGGCGACGGCCGCAGCTACGCCACGCTGCTGTACAACGACAAACGCGCGGCCAGCAATCAGCGCTTTGCCTTTTCGCGCCCGTCGTCGGCACTGACGCTGCCGCGTGTCTTCGTGCTCATGGGCCGGCGCACCTGCTCGGCCAGCGAGCAGGTCATCAACGGTCTGCGCGGCGTCGGCGTCGAGGTGGTGGCGATCGGTGAAACCAGCTGCGGCAAGCCGGTCGGGTCGTCGCCCACGAGCGCCTGTGGACGCACCTACAGCGTTGTCAACTTCGAGGGCGTCAACGACCGCAACGAGGGCCGCTACTTCGATGGCTTCGACGCCACCTGTGTCGTGCGCGAAGACTTCACGGCGGCCCAGGGCGCGGACACCGACCCCTTGCTGGCCGCGGCCCGCCACCATGCGCAAACCGGCCAGTGCCCGGCGCAGGCCAGCCTGCGCCAACAGCTGCTGCAGCGTCAGCCGGCTCGCCAGCTCAGGCGGCCGAGCGACGAGCGCGAAGACCTGCTGGTGCGTTGACGGTCGAGGCAGTGCTCGCTACATGAACAGGTGCTCGCCGGCGTTCTCGCCGCCCAGGATCACGTAGTTGACCTTCTTCAGGTCCTTCAGCTCGCGCCCGCCGGCATAGCTGATCGAGCTCTGCAGGTCTTCGCGCATCTCGCGCAGCGTGTCGGCCAGCCGGCCCTTGATGGGCTCGAGGATGCGCTTGCCCTCGACGTGTTTGTACTCGCCCTTGTTGAAGTCGCTGGCCGAGCCGTAGTACTCCTTGTAGAGCTTGCCGTCGACCTCGACGGTGGCGCCGGGGCTTTCTTCATGGCCGGCAAAGAGCGAGCCCACCATCACCATCGCGGCGCCGAAGCGCACGCTCTTGGCGATGTCGCCGTGGTGGCGGATGCCGCCGTCGGCGACGATGGGCTTGGTGGCCACGCGCGCGCACCACTTCAGCGCGCTGAGCTGCCAGCCGCCGGTGCCGAAGCCGGTCTTGAGCTTGGTGATGCACACCTTGCCCGGGCCCACGCCCACCTTGGTGGCGTCGGCGCCCCAGTTCTCGAGGTCGATCACGGCCTCGGGCGTGGCCACGTTGCCGGCAATCACGAAGGTCTGCGGCAGCTTGTGCTTGATGTGCTCGATGGTCTTGCGCACGCTGTCGGCGTGGCCGTGGGCGATGTCGATCGTGATGTAGTCGGCACCCACGCCGTCGGCGGCCAGGCGGTCGACGACGGCAAAGTCGGCCGGCCTCACGCCTGAACTGAGCGAGATGAACAGCCCCTTGTCGCGCATGCGGCGGGCGTAGGCCACGCTGTCGAGATCGAAGCGGTGCATGACGTAGAAGTGGCCGCTGGCGGCCAGCATCTCGCTGATCGCCTCGTCGATCACGGTCTTCATGTTGGCAGGCACCACCGGCAGGGCGAAGCGGCGGCCGCCGAACTCCACCGAGGGGTCGCACTCGCTGCGGCTGTCCACGCGGCAGCGGCGCGGCAGCAGCAGGATGTTGTCGTAGTCGAAGATTTCCATCGTCGGGCTCCGCTGGCGGGTGGGGGAAGTCGCTGGAGCTGGTGGGATCGGCGGCGGGCATGTCGGTCTGCGCGCGGCTCGCGCCAGAGACACCGGCCGGGCGCCAGCAGATGCGCCCGAGCGTGAATCTTACGCGGCCGTCGCCGGTCGGGCCGGGCGCCGGATGCCGCTTCCAGGGCCGCGGCAGTCTCAAGTGCGCGCCTCGGCGGCCGACAACCTCTCACAAACCTGCCAAGCGAAAGACGGTGAACCGACGACCCGCCAAGAACCTGAAGACGCTCAGCCCCCTTGGCGCTCGCGTGCGCCGGTGGCTCGTCCAGCGTTGGGTCGACAACAGCTGGGTGCGTCGCGCCGAGTCCGAAAAGCGCTTTCTTGCGCTGTTCGAACATGCCGGCGAAGCCATGGTGGTGTGCAACGCGGCCGGCGAGGTGCTGGCTGCCAACGGGGCCGTGGCGAGCCTGTTTGCCGAGGCGCCGGCGGCACTGGTGGGCAAGCCACTGACGCCCCGGCTGCAGCAGGCCGCGGGCGCACCCGCAGGGCCCTTCGTGCTGCGCAACGGCGAAGCCACGCTGCATCAGCATCGGGCCCCCGAGCGCCCCGTCGAGCTGCGCATCACCCGCTTGCCCGGCGCCGGCGGCGAGCACTGGCTGGTGGCGTTGCGCGACAACGCCGACCGCGTCCAGACGCAGGAGCGGCTGGCCTTCCTGGCCAACTTCGACAGCCTCACCGGCCTGCCCAACCGCACACTCTTCCGCGACCGCCTGGCGCAGGCCATGGGGCGCGCGCAGCGTTCGGGCCGGCCGTTGGCACTGATGTTCCTGGACCTCGACCGCTTCAAGGTCATCAACGACAGCCTGGGCCACGAAGCCGGCGACCGCCTGCTGCAGCACGTGGCGCAAACGCTCACGCACAGCCTGCGTGGTGCCGATTCGGTGGCGCGGCTGGTCGACGCCGAACCGATCACGCTGTCGCGCCTGGGCGGTGACGAGTTCACCGTCATCGCCGAGGGGCTGGGCGGTGTCGAGGATGCCATGCTCGTCGCGCGGCGCCTGCTCGATGCGCTGAACACACCGGTCCTTCTGGGCGGGGAGGAGGTCGTGGTCTCGGCCAGCATCGGCATCTCGATGTACCCCACCGACGACGTCGACCTGGACACGTTGGTGCGCCACACCGACATGGCGATGTACCGCTCCAAGTCGTTGGGGCGCAGCACCTACAGCTTCTTCAGCGACGACCTGAATGCCGCCGTCGCGGCACGCCTGTCGCTGGAGGTCGCACTTCGCCACGCCATGGAACGCAACGAGTTCCTGCTCCATTTCCAGCCGAAGGTCTGCTTGCGCACCGGCACCGTGACGGGTGTGGAAGCCTTGCTGCGCTGGCAGCGCCCGGACCTGGGGCTGGTGCCGCCGGACCGCTTCATCTCGGTGCTGGAAGACACCGGCATGATCCTGCCGGTGGGTGCCTGGGTGATCCGTGCCGCCTGCGCGCAACTGGGCGAGTGGGACCGCATGGGCCTGCCGCCGCTGCGCATGGCCGTCAACCTGTCGGCGCGGCAGTTCCGCCATCAGTTCCTGGCGTCGATGGTCGAGGACACGCTGCGCGAGAACTGCATCGTGCCCGGCCGGCTGGAGATCGAACTCACCGAATCGCTGCTGATGGAGGACAACGAGACCAACCGCAGCATGCTCGCGAGCTTCTCGCGCATGGGCGTGCGCATGGCGATCGACGACTTCGGCACCGGGCACTCTTCGCTGAGCTACCTCAAGCGCTTCAACATCGACACGCTCAAGATCGACCGTTCCTTCGTCAAGTCGCTGCCGGACAGCAGCGAGGACCTGGCCATCAGCACCGCCATCATCGCCATGGCACGCAGCATGCAGATGAGCGTGGTGGCCGAGGGTGTGGAAACCGAGCCGCAGGCGCAGATCCTGCGCGAACTGGGCTGCGACGAGATGCAGGGTTACCTGCTCAGCCGACCGCTGCCGCCGGCCGACCTGGTGGCCTGGCTGCACAAGCGGCTGCGCCTGGACGGGGCACGCAAGCTGGCGATGGGCCGTGACATCGGTGAGCTGCTGGCATTGACGGCGTTCGACGCGACGGCCTGATCGGCGGCGGCCGCTGTGCGGCCGACTCCTAGAATCGGGCGCATGATCGATGTGCCCCCGTCGGCCCGGCGTCTGCTCGAAGGACTCAACGAAGAACAGCTCGCCGCGGTGACGCTGCCGGCGCAGCCGGCGCTGATCCTCGCCGGTGCCGGCTCGGGCAAGACGCGCGTGCTGACGACGCGCATCGCCTGGCTGCTGCAGACCGGGCAGGTGTCGCCCGGCGGCGTGCTCGCAGTGACCTTCACCAACAAGGCCGCCAAGGAGATGCTGACGCGCCTGGGTGCGATGCTGCCGGTGGCCGTGCGCGGCATGTGGATCGGCACCTTCCACGGCCTGTGCAACCGCTTCCTGCGCGCGCACTGGAAGCTGGCCGGGCTGGCGCAGGGTTTCCAGATCCTCGACAGTGCCGACCAGCTCAGCGCCGTCAAGCGTGTCGTCAAGGGCATGAAGCTGGATGAAGAGCGCTTCGTGCCCAAGCAGGTGACCTGGTTCATCGCCGGCGCCAAGGAAGAAGGCAGGCGTCCGCGCGACGTCCAGATCCGCGACGAGCACACGCGCAAGCTGGTCGAGATCTACCAGGCCTACGAAGACCAGTGCCAGCGCGAAGGCGTGGTCGACTTCGCCGAGCTGATGCTGCGCACCTACGAGCTGCTGCGCGACAACGACCCGCTGCGTGAACACTACCAACGCCGCTTCCAGCATGTACTGGTCGACGAGTTCCAGGACACCAACCGGCTGCAGTACGCATGGTTGAAGATGTTTGCACCCCCGCCCGACAGGGCGGGGGCAGCCTTGTCCGCGGGGGGCGGGCAGGGCGTGTTCGCGGTCGGCGACGACGACCAGAGCATCTACGCGTTCCGCGGCGCGCGTGTCGGCAACATGGCCGACTTCGAGCGCGAATACCGCGTGCAGCGCGTCATCAAGCTGGAGCAGAACTACCGCAGCTTCGGCCACATCCTCGACACCGCCAACGCCCTCATCAGCCACAACCGGCAGCGCCTGGGCAAGAACCTGCGCACCGACGCCGGCGCCGGCGAGCCGGTGCGCGTGTTCGAGGCCACCAGCGACTTCGCCGAGGCGCAGTGGTTCCTGGAAGAGGCGCAGCAACTGCACCGCAGCGGCCTGCCGCGCAGCGAGATCGCGCTGCTGTACCGCAGCAACGCCCAGAGCCGCGTCATCGAAAGTGCGCTCTTCAACGCCGGTGTACCTTACCGCGTCTATGGCGGCCTGCGTTTCTTCGAGCGCGCCGAGGTCAAGCATGCGCTGGCCTATCTGCGGCTGCTCGAGAACCCCGACGACGACACCAGCTTCCTGCGCGTGGTGAACTTCCCTGCCCGCGGCATCGGGGCGCGCAGCATCGAACAGCTGCAGGACGCGGCCCGTGCGGCACCCTCCGCAGGCCCCGACGGCTCACCGGGCCGCAGCCTTTACCAGAGCGTGGGCGCGGTGGCGGGCAAGGCGGGCGCCAGGCTGCAGGCCTTCGTGGCGTTGATCGACGCCATGCGTGCCACCACCCAGGGCCTGACGCTGCGCGAGATCATCGACCATGTGCTGCAGCACTCGGGGCTGCTCGACTTCTACCGCACCGAGCGCGAAGGCCAGGACCGCATCGAGAACCTGGAGGAACTCGTCAACGCCGCCGAGAGCTTCGTCACCCAGGAAGGCTTCGGCAAGGACGCGGTGGCGCTGTACGTCGACGAGCTGTCTGGTCTCGCCCCCGCGGGGGGCGGGATCGACGGTGGGGGCGCCATTCCCGGCGTCGCCCCCGACCCGGGGTCGGGGGAGATCATGTCGCCGCTGGCGGCCTTCCTGACCCACGCCTCGCTGGAAGCCGGCGACAACCAGGCGCAGGCGGGCGCCGACGCGATCCAGCTCATGACCGTGCACTCGGCCAAGGGCCTGGAGTTCGACGCCGTGTTCATCACCGGCATCGAAGAGGGCCTGTTCCCGCACGAGCAGTCACTGTCCGACGCCGACGGCGTGGAAGAGGAACGGCGGCTGATGTACGTGGCGATCACGCGCGCCCGCCGGCGGCTGTACATGAGCTTCAGCCAGACCCGCATGCTGCACGGGCAGACGCGCTACAACCCCAAGAGCCGCTTCTTCGACGAACTGCCCGACGCGGCGCTGAAGTGGATCACGCCGCGCCAGCAGGGCTTCGGCTCGGGCTACGCGCGTGAGTACCAGCAGGCCTGGCAGCGCGGCAGCGGCCTGTCGGGCATCGTCGGCGCGGGGCGTGTGGAACCGCGGGCGCCGGCAGCGGCCATGGCGTCGACGACGGCAGTGCAGGGCCTGCCGAACGCCGCAGGCGCAGGCCAGGGCCTGCGCGTCGGCCAGACGGTGTTCCACACCAAGTTCGGCGAAGGCGTGATCAGCACGCTCGAGGGCCGCGGTGCCGATGCCCGCGCGCAGGTGCACTTCGGCCGCCATGGCAGCAAGTGGCTCGCGCTGGCGATCGCCAAGCTGACGCCGGTCGATTGAACGCCGGCGCCGGCCAGCGTCTGGCGCTGGTCGCCGACGCCCAGGATCTTCAGGCGTCGGTGCTGCCCGGGGCCGCGCCTGGCGGGCCCGGCGCCACGCCGCCGAGGCTGTCGGTGAACGTGAACCTGGATGGGTCGTTCAACTCGTAGCTGGTGCTGCGCCCACCCGCCGCAGATTTCCGCAACACGCCACGTGCCAGCAGGTCGGTGATGTCACGCAGCGCCGTGTCCGGCGAACACTTGGCGATCGCAGCCCACTTGCTGCTCGTGAGCCTGCCTTCGAAGCCATCGAGCAGCCGATTGACCAGCTTCACCTGTCGCTCATTCAACGGCGCCGTGGCCCACTGCTGCCAGAACCGTGTCTTGGCCAACACGGCGTCGAGTGTGTGCTGTGCCTGGTCGACCGCGCGATTCAAGGTTCCGAGAAACCAGGCCAGCCACTCGGTGACATCGAGTGATTGCCTCTGGGTACGTTCCAGGATGTCGTAGTAGGCCTTGCGCTCCCGCTGGATCTGCGCCGACAGGCTGTAGAAGCGCTGGGGGCTGCGATCGGCACGGGCCAGGAACAGGTCGCCGACAGCGCGTGCAATGCGGCCGTTGCCATCGTCGAACGGGTGCAGAGTGACGAACCACAGGTGCGCAAGCCCGGCCTTGAGCAACGGCGGCTCGTTCGATGCGCTGTTGGCCCAGGCCAGAAAGCGCTGCGTCTCGGACTCCAGCCGCGCTGCCGGTGGCGCTTCGAAATGCACACGTTGCCGACCCATCGGTCCAGAGACCACCTGCATCGGCCCGCTGGCATCGTCGCGCCAGCCGCCCGCATAGATCCGGACCAGGCCCGAATAGCCCGTGGGGAAGAGCGCTGCGTGCCACGCGAACAGTCGATCCCGGGTGACCGGGGCGTTGCAGTTGGCCGTGGCGTCGAGCACCATTTCGACCACGCCTTCGACGTGACGGTCCACCGGGGCCAGCGCACCGATGTCGACGCCGAGGCGGCGGGCGATGGACGAGCGCACAGACTCGATGTTGAGTTGCTCGCCCTCAATCTCGCTGGTCTTGACGACATCCTCGGTCAGCGCCGACAGACTCGCCTGGTCGCGCAGGGCCATGCCGACGTCGGCCAGTCGTCCCATCAACAGACCCTGGGCGTGGCTGACGTCGGCCAACGATCGAGCCAGGGCAGCCAGGTCATAGCGCCAACTTGGCCAGTCGCTGGCCTGCCAGATGTAGATGTAATCACCGCTGTTCATGCGGAGATTATGGGATGCATTCTCCGCAAGCATCACTTACTTGCCGCACATCGTGCGGCGATAGGCTGGCCCATTCGCCGCAGCGCTGGCGTTGCGGACTCGGGTTCGATTCCGCGAACGGGAATTGAACTGACCACCTCAGTGGCAAAGTTGGGCTGCCGGACATTCGTGACGACGCCGACGGCGTGAAAGCTCTAAGGCCGCAGCGCCGATTCCCGCGTGCAGGTGCGCTTCGGCCGCCACGGCAACAAGTGCCAGGCGCTGGCGATCGCCAAGCTGACGCCGGTCGATTGAACGCCGGCGCCGGCCAGCGTCCGGTGCCGGTCGCCGAGGCCCGGGATCTTCAGCCGTCGGTGCTGCCCGGGGCCGCGCCTGGCGGGGCCGGCGCCACGCCGCCGAAGCTGTCGGTGAACGTGAAGAGCAGCGAGATGTAGAACACGGTGGAGAACGTCAGCCCCGCCGGCACGCCCAGCACGTTGGCCAGTTGCGGCATGCCGAGCAGGCCGAACAGCAGCGCTGCCAGCAGGCCGAAGAGGCCGATCACACCGGCCCATGCCAGCGCGTAGGTGAAGAAGGCGCCCTTGCAGCGCCACACCGCCAGCGTGCTGGAAAACAGCGCCTGCGCCACGCCCTGGCCGCCCCAGTGCACGAGCGCCGGCGCATGCCAGAACGGCACCGAAAGCGCCGTGCCGAGCACCAGGGCCAGGATCACCGCGGTGGTGACGCCGGGCTCCGCGAGCAGCGCGTCGATCTCGGACTGGGTCTTCTCGCCCTGCACCATCAGCGCCTGAAGCCGGGTCCAGGCGCTGTCGGACACCGCGTCGGCCAGCAGCAGGATGGCCAGCGCCGACACGCCGTAGATCGCGCACAGGATGAGCAGCGAGCGGCGCCGCGCCGGGTCGCCGCGCAGCGGCTCGATGAACTGCACCGGGTGCACCGGCCCGCCGCCCAGCGCCGACTGGCTGGCGATCATGAAACCCAGCGACAACAGCGGCAGCGCCGCCATCTGCACCAGTCCGCCGAGCAGCGGCACCAGGCTGACCACCAGCGCCGCGAACAGGAACACCGCGAACATCATCGTGAACAGCAGCGGTTTGCGCGCGAACAGCCGAAAGGCGTCGACGACCCAGCGCAGGCCGCGCGCGGCGGGAACGGTCTTCAGCAGCAGCGTCATGGCTGGCTCATCTCGGCGGGTGCCAGGGCGTGGCGATGCGGCTGCGCAGCACACGTTCGAACTGCGTCGGATCCTTGGCCTGCAACAGCGCGGCGTTGCGCGGCAGGTGCCAGTCCCACAGGCGCGAGATCCAGAAGCGCAGCGCCGCGGCGCGCAGCAGCGAGGGCAGCGCACGCACCTCGCCGGCGGTCAAGGGCCGCACGCGCTCGTAGGCCGCGGTGAAGATCGCGGCGCGGGCTTCGTCGAGCTGGCCGCTGGACGGGTCGGTGCACCAGTCGTTCAGGCACACGGCGATGTCGAACAGCAGCATCTCGGTGCCGGCGAAGTAGAAGTCGAAGAAGCCGCACAGGCGGTCGGTGCCGGCGGTGTCGTCGAACATGACGTTGTCGCGGAAAAGGTCGGCGTGGATCGGCCCACGCGGCAGCGCCTGCCCGGCCGGTGAGGCCGCCAGGTGCTGCTGGAAGGCGAGTTCCTCGCGCAGCAGCGCCGCTTGCCCGGTCGCCAGGTGCGGCAGCACCAGCGGCGCTGTCTCCAGCCACCAGGCCAGGCCGCGCAGGTGGGGCTGCTGCAGCGTGAAGCT
>JACZKT010000390.1 GCA_014859905.1 Rubrivivax sp. | reverse complement strand
GGCGTACACATCGTGAGCGTGCGCCTCCAACTGGGCGCCCAACGCGTCGCGCAGCAGAGAGCGCGCTCGCAGGTAGCGGGTCTTCACGAGATCCTTGCTGACCTGGAGGCAGGCGGCTGACTCGTCGACGCTCATCTCCTGCACGGCGCGCAGGATGAACACGCTGCGGTAGATCGACGGCAGGCTGTCGATCGCCCGCTGCAGCACGGCGCGCATCTGCTGGGATTCGACCTGTGCGTCTGGCGCAGGATGGGCCGGCACGTTGAAGACCATCATGTGCTCCATGGCGGGCTCGTTGGAGATGACCAAGGCGTCGTCGATCAGCACCGTCCGCCCGCGCTTGCGCTGCATGTCGAGCGCGACGTTGATGGCTATGCGGGCCAGCCAGGTCCCCAGCGCGCAGTCGCCGCGAAACGCGGTCAGCGACGAAAAGGCCCGCAGGTAGGCCTCCTGCACCACGTCCTGTGCCTCGGCATCGTCGCCAACCACGCCGCGCGCGCTGCGGAACAGCAATCGGTTGTACCGACGCATGATGGTCTCGAACGCCTGCGCTTCGCCACGAGCAGCGCGGGCCACAAGGTCGCCCTCTGCGCTTGCGATCGTGCCAAAGCTGTCGGATGTCGCGGTGTCGTCCATGGGCTTCTCTCGGTTGTCTGGGCTTGTGGTCGTTAGACGCCGACTCGGGGCCAAGGGTGACAAATCCCTTCACGCGACATAGGGACTGGGTCCGAATCGTCTACCCGCACCCGCGATGCAATGGGTATGCGGACATCACTGCGAATCCACGGCGATGGTAGTTTCGGGGCCGCAGGCTCCGAGCGGTCGTCAGCTTCCTGGCCTTGCTGCAAGTAGCCCGTCACGGCTGGATCCCGGCCGACGCGCATCGCTGCCGTTTGTCGAGCTTGGATCCGCTGTCGCAAGCCGCCGGCAGATCAAGTGGAGTGATTCAGACCTGCCGACCCTGCAGCCAAGCCCTGGGCGGCACACCTACCGACTGAACGAAGGCTCGGGAGAACGACGCCGCACTGGCATAACCCAGCTTTTCGCTCGCCAGCTTGATCGAGCTTCCCGCCAGCAGCATCGATTGCGCCAGCGACACCCTCCATCGAAGCAGGTACTCGGCTGGGGTGATGCCGACCTGCAGCTTGAACTCGGCTGCAAAGGCACTGCGTGACATGCCTGCGGCCTGGGCCATGGACTCCAATGCCCATGCAGCCCCGGGGCTCTCGTGCACCGCCGTCAGCGCGCGGGCCAGCTTGGGGTGTGCCAGACCGTAGATGAGACCCTCGGTCATGCCGGCGTCGTCCGGATGGTCCAGCAGCCAGCGCAGCAACTGCAGCAGCAGCACCTCGAACAAGCGATCTGCCAGCAGTCGATGACCGCAGCGGACGCGCTCGGTCTCGGCGAACAGCAGGGCCAGCGTCTGTTCCAGGCCGTCCACGGCGTGCAAAGGCAGCACGAGAACCGGAGGTAGCGCAGCCACCACGGGATGCCGGACACCGCCTTCGAAGTCCACGGTAGCGCACACGAAATCAGATCCTTCCGTGGGCGCGTTGTGGAACTGGTGCTCCAGCGGACGTGGGTAAAGCAGCAGGGTCGGCTCGGTGACCTTGATCTTGCACGGCGCGCCGCTGCGCGGTCGGTGCGTCACCACCATGTCGCCCCGGCGCAGCACATGCAGAAAGCCACGTCCCTCTTGGGCGTCGAAGTGCGTGACGCCGCACAGAGGCCCGGCGTGAAACAGGTGCGCACGCACCCGAAAGCGTTCGAGCAGCCCGGACAGCCGATCCACGGGCCCCGCTGGAGTTGAAGGCATGGCTGGCTCAGATTGGACGAAATGGATTATTTTATGGACGCTATGCGCCGAATCATACAGCCGTTGACGAGACACTTTCGTCTAGCGCACAGGCACACCGGTGCCGCGCCAACCCCAAGCATCAGGAGAAGTCATGAAATACAACTCGCCCATCGCCGCCGCAATGGCGGCCCTGTTGGCTGTTGCCGCGGCCCCGAACGCCAACGCGCAATCGACGTCCGCCATCCCCGGCTACACCATGGGCCAGAAGTCGCTCGCCAAGGCGCCATTCACCCTGGCCGATCTGGAGTCGCTGAAGAAGACGCTGCTGTTCACCGACGAAGACCTTCGCTACTTGCGCATGAGCAAATCGATCCTGGCCGACCAGCACGAGGCCATCCTCGATGTCTGGTACGGCTTCGTCGCTTCCACGCCCGAGTTGGTCGTGTACTTCAAGAACAACAAAACCGGCGCTCCCGACGGGGCCTACCTAGGGGCCGTGCGCAAGCGCTTCGGCCAATGGATCGCCGATACGGCCGACGCCAACTACGACCAGGCCTGGCTGGACTACCAGTACGAAATCGGCCTGCGCCACACCACGCCCAAGAAGAACAAGACCGACAAGGCCGACAGTGTGCCGCTCGTCAACTTCCGCTACTTGTCGGCGTTGACGATCCCCGTCACGACCACGCTCAAGCCGTTCCTTGCGAAGAAGGGCGCCTCGGCTGCCGACGTCGAGAAGATGCACGCAGCATGGGTCAAGTCGGTGCTGCTGCAGTCCATCCTGTGGAGCTATCCGTACATCAAGGACGGGCAGTTCTGAGTCTTCGAAACCGATCCGTCCCTACATCCATTGTTGACGTCCACCCGAACCTGAAGGAACCACCATGAACCGCGTCCCCCTCGTCGACCGCAATGCCACCACCGCCGACCGCAAGGCCTTGCTCGATTCCATCCATTCCGCCTTCGGCACCACGCCCAACATGTTCCGCGCCGTCGCCAACTCACCGGCCGCGCTGAAGAGCATGTGGTCGTCCTTCGGCGCCTTGGGCGCAGGCGCGATTGCGCCCAAGCTCGGCGAGCAGATCGCCGTGGCCGTTGCCGATCGCAACGCCTGTGAGTACTGCCTGGCGGCCCACACCGCCCTGGGCCGCAAGGCCGGCGCCAGCGCTGAAGAGATGCAACACGCCCAAGCCGGTGAGTCGGCCGATGCAAAGACGCAGGCCGCGTTGCGCTTCGCGCTCAAGCTCGTCAATGACCGTGGCCAGGTGGGTGACGCCGACGTGCAGGTGCTGCGCACGCATGGGTTCGGTGACGAAGAGATCGTCGAGATCCTGGCTCACGTGGCGTTGACCCTGTTCACCAACTACGTCAATGTCGCCTTCGCTGTACCGGTCGATTTCCCGGCCGTCAAGTTGCGCCGCGCCGCCTGAAGCCGCTTCGTAGCGATATCGCCGTCTGCCCGGTGCGGCATCGCGCCGGGCCCTTCCTGCTTTGGAGCTGAGTCATGAGCATCACCGACCGCACAACCCCGCCCCTGCAAACCAGCCTGTGGATCAACGCGCCGCAACCGGTGACTCTGGATGGCCTGCGCGGACGCGTCGTAGTGCTGCACGCCTTCCAGATGTTGTGCCCAGGCTGTGTGTCGCATGGCCTGCCGCAGGCTTTGCGCATCCACCGCTTGTTTCCCGAGGAGCAGGTCGCGGTGATCGGCCTGCACACCGTCTTCGAGCACCACGACGTGATGGGGCCCGAGGCGCTGCGCGTGTTCCTGCACGAGTACCGGATTCCGTTCCCCGTCGGGGTCGACCGAGCTGATCCTGGAGGTTCCGTGCCGATGACTATGAAGGACTATGGGTTGCGCGGAACGCCCAGCCTGGTGGTCTTTGACAGGGACAGCCGCGTTCGCCTGATGCACTTCGGTCAGATCGACGACCTGCAACTGGGCGCGGTCATCGGCCAGTTGCTGGCCGAAGCGTCTGCTCAGCCCAAGGTTGATGCAGCCGATAGGGCGACCCATCAGACCGACGCCTCAGTCTGTGCAGGCGGTGTTTGTGCCGTACACGCATGACCAAGCGCTGCGTCGCCCTGCGTCATCTGGCTCTCGAGGATCTGGGCCTGTTCGAGCCGGTGCTGAGACGTCGAGGCTACGAGGTCGAGTATGTGCAAGCGGGCCCTCATGCGCTGTCCGAGCAGGCATGGCTGGATCTTGATCTCGTGGTCGTGCTGGGCGGCCCGATCGGCGTTGGCGACATCGACGACTATCCCTGGCTTGGCGACGAGATCGCGGGCATCAGCCTGCGACTGGGCTGCCGGCGCCCGCTGCTGGGCTTGTGCCTGGGTGCGCAGCTGATGGCGGCAGCGCTGGGCGCCCGTGTGGCGCCACTGCCTAACAAGGAGATCGGCTGGTCACCGGTTGTACTGACAGCCGAAGCGAAGAACTCACCACTGCGGCATCTGGCCGGTCTCGACATGCTTCACTGGCAAGGTGACGCCTTCGATCTGCCGCCAGAAGCCACCCTCTTGGCGTCGACACCAATGACGCCGCACCAGGCGTTCAGCGTCGGGGCTTCCGCCATGGCCTTGCAATTCCACGCGGAGGTCGACGCATCGAAGATCGAGCCATGGCTCATCGGACACAACGCCGAACTTCGAGCGGCCTCGGTCAACATATGCCAGCTGCGGAAGTCGTCTGTTCAGCAGCGCCGCAACCTGCAGGAGCGCGCTGCCAACAATCTTCTGAACGAGTGGCTGAGCGCTGTCGATTTGGACGACCGATTTGTCTAGCCGCAAGTGCCCGCTGTGGGTCGGGACATGCCCGACCCCGTACCGGGCTCACCGCAGCAAACCAGCCGTTGGAGGTGAGACGCCTGGAAGCAGCCGGTCGTCACCAGGTGCATCCGACCCAAAGGCGCCCGTCGAAAGTTTTCGTTCGAGCGGCCGGACCACTCAGTAAACGGTCGTTCGCCGACCGTGTCGAGAAATCAGAGCCCCGGGGACGGCGGACGCTCGCTGGTCTGAACCGCCGACCGTGACGCGATCCCGTCTGAACGACTGCATCCGAAGGTCGCGAACTGACGCTGCCGACCCTGAGCAGACACCGGCGCGAGAAAATGGCTGATGTTGACCGAAAGGGGTTACAGCAACCCGGATATTTTGGGCAGGCTGAGCATCGTCGTGGATGACCCGATGGCCCGCAGGCGCGGTTGAGCCGGCCGCGGCGCCAGCCGATGCTTCGGCCCACACTCCACGCATGATCCAGGTCAAGCAAAGCACCCCCACCCGGGCCCTAGAGTGAGTCGTCCTGGGGTTCTCCCCGCGGGGAGCCGCGGCAGGCGGAACATCTGCCCGCTTCGTACGTTTATCCGTTGAGGGTGGCGCCGACCGTGTCCGACACCGGGCGAACGGAATCTGAACTCATCGTCCTCGCGAAGGGGGGTGACCAGTCCGCCTACGGTGTGCTCGTGCGCCGTCACCAGGACCGCATCTATCGGCATCTGCTCAACCTGACCGGGTCGCGGGAGGAAGCGTTGGAACTCGCGCAGGAGGTTTTCATCAAGGCATGGCAAGCCCTGCCGACCTGGCGGCCGGATGCGCAGTTTCACACGTGGGTTTACCGCATCGCCTCCAATGCGGCCCTCGACATACTGCGCCGGCGCAAGGTGGTGCGGTTCGTGCCGCTGGAGGACGACTACGATGCCCCGGTAGACCAGCCCGGCCCCGAGGCGCAGTTGCAGGCCCGGCAGAGCCTGCGGCGTTTGGATGCGTCGCTGGCACGCCTGTCCTTGGAGCAGCGCGAGATCGTGCTGCTGCGTGAGGTGGAAGGATTGAGCTATGACGAGCTGGCGACCACGCTGGGGATCGACGTGGGCACCGTGAAATCCAGGCTGGCCCGGGCGCGTGCCGCCTTGGCCGCGCTTTTCGACGGAACAGGCAAATGAACGATCGGACACAGGCGGGATGCCCGCGCACCGAAGCCATCTCGGCGCTGATCGATGGCGAGCTCGACATACCCGCCTCCCAGAAACTGAGGCTGCACGCGGCGCAGTGCGCGGCCTGCGGATCGGCCTTACTCGCGTTCACTGGCATGCGCGCGGACCTGTGGGCTCTGCGCGAGATACGCAGCGACGTCGACATCGCCGCGCTGGTACTCCCGCAGTTGCACAAGCCGGCAGCGCCTCGGCGCGAGCGAGCACACCGGTGGGGCGGCCTGTGGCACATCGGACCGCGCGCCCTGGGCGGGGCCGCGGCGCTGGGCGTCGGCGCCTATCTCGGGCTTATGCTCGTCGCTGGCGGCGGGGTCGCTCTGCGGCCCGCGTCGATGTCCGTCTTCTCCGGCGAGCCACCGGGCGCGTATTGCGCGGGGCTGCCGTCGTGTTCCGCACGAGGAAGGTGACATGCAACATCGCGCACTCGTTACTGCCCTGATCGTGTCGGTGCTGCTCAATCTGGGCGTGGTCGGCGCCGCCGGCTACCGCGCGCTGGTGCAGGATCGCTCGGGCGCGAACGACCTGGCTTCCCGGCTCGAGCTGGACGCGGTGCAACGCACGAGCTGGCACAGCCTGGAGCAGGACTTCGTGCGCGAGCTCGACGCCGGCTGGCAGGAGATTGCCCGCCATCGAGAGGCGCTGGTGCGCGAGGTGTTTTCCGAACGGCCCGAGCCGGCGCGCATCGAATCCGCACGCGCCCGCATCGCCGAAGTGCAGGGGCAGCAGCAGCAACGCGTCATCGCCCAATTCCTGCAGGAGCGCGAAATCCTGAACGCCGAGCAGAGGCGTGAACTCGTCGAGGTATTGCTTCGCGAGGAGCAGGCCGCGCCGCGCGAGCGGCAATTGCACGGCGGGAAATGATCCACTGGTTATTCGGCCATCATGGTTCTGGAACATTCTGTTCTTCCGATCGTTGAAGCATGCAGGAGGGCGGCGATGTTGCCAGCCTCCATTGATCAACCGGAGAATCCCGAAATGATGACCGTGAATCGCTCGACCTTCCGCCGTTACCTCACCCTCGTCGCCGGCGCCATCGCCCTTTCGTGGGGCGCCGCGGCCCAGGCCCACTGCGATACCCTGGACGGCCCCGTCGTCACCGAAGCGCGCAAGGCGCTCGCCACCGGCAACGTCAACCTGGTGCTGGGCTGGGTGCAGAAGAAGGACGAGGCGGAAGTCCGCGATGCCTTCCAGAAGTCCGTCAGCGTGCGCAAGACCGGCGCCGCGGGCAAGGAACTGGCCGATCGCTACTTCTTCGAGACCTTGGTCCGCGTCCACCGCGCCGGCGAGGGCGCTCCGTACACGGGGCTCAAGCCCGCTGGCGAAATCGAGCCGGCCATCGCCGCCGCCGACAAGTCGATCGTGACGGGCAAGCTGGAGCCCGTGGCCAAGCTCGTCAAGGAGCAGATGGAGCACGGACTGCACAAGCAGTTCGACGCGGTCGCCTCGAAGAAGAAGTTCAATCCCAACGACGTGGAGGCAGCGCGATCCTTCGTCGGCGCATACGTCGAGTACGTCCACTATGTCGAGGGGTTGTACAACGCGGCCGGCCCCGCGAAGTCCGAGCATGCGGGTCATGCGTCGGCGGCTGCGACGGCGACGGCTGCCAGCCCGACGGGGCATCAACACTGACGCGCAGGCCAGCGCCGCGGCCCGACCAGCCCGGCGCTGGCGGGCCACCCGCCCATCGAGGCTCAGGAATTCTGACCCGCCGCCTATTGCGGTCGGCCCTTGAGGCCGGTCAAGAGGCCGATGCTCCCGCGATCCAGAATTCCGCTCATGCGGGGTGACTGACGGGCATCGCATCGATGACCGCCGCCGAACTGCTCGCCTTGATTGCGGCCGCGCTGCACTTGCAGTTGGGCGCCCTCTCGCATCCGGCCGTTCGGTCGAGCTTGAAAGCACCACGGCGTGTGGCCGGTAAGCAGATGAAGTTGCTCGGACTGGCGCAGCGCAAAGGGCGAGAGATGTACGAGCCTCGCCACCCCAGTCGTCGTGTTCGCTGCCGGCAAGTACGACACAGCCTTCTGGAGGCGCACATCCTTCCACTCGGTTTTCATCGTCTCGCCGGCTCGGCGCCAGGTCGAGAGCATGATCCAGATGGTCAGTTCGTTCTCGCGCTTCATCGAACGGACATCCCCGTGTCGATGACCGGCGGGAAGCGACCTAAGTTCTCAACGCACATGGCCACGCGAAGCGGCCCTTCAGCCCATCCAGAGGCCGCTCATCAGGCCAGGCGGCCGCGACCTGGAACGCACTTGACCGCATGAGGCCCAGGCATCACGGCGAGCACTCAGGCCCGCATAACTCCGTAACCGTCACCGGCATCAATGTCGCCACAGGAATTTACTGACTCCCCTGCGCGAACAGCGCCTTCGGCAACGATGTCTGAACCAGCAACGATGCCCCATCCGGCGTCGATATGCATTCCGCTTCGAATCGAGCCTCCCGATTGAATTCCGTGCCGAACGTGCAGTCCGTCCGAACACGAGATCCTGCCGCCGACGCGCAGGCTCTTGTCGCAACGCACGAGACCATTCACCTCCAGGTCGTTTGCGATGACGGCGTTTCCTCCCGTGCGGAGCCCAGAGCCACAACTCAGGTCTCCCCGCACGCGCAGGTCACCTTCGCAGTTCACCTCGCAGTCGGCTTCCATCGTCCATGCTGACACGATACTGCCGCCGGTCCTCAGTGAACCGAACGCACGGACTCCCGCCGCGGCATGCAGATCGCCACCCGCAATCAATGAGCCCGTGCGAATACTCCCACCTGCACGTGTCGATCCCCCGACTCGCATGACGGACCCAACTTCCGCATCACAGCGAACCTCGAGCGAGCCGGCAAACACCAGGGCGTCGGCTGAGATCGAATCGACCACTCGCTCGGTGTCGACAGGCCCGAAATGATCCAGCAGCCAGCAAGCGTCATTGACGCGTCCGTCATCGACCAGTGCGTCGAGGACGCGCTGGTACTCGGCTGGGGTCTTGAAGTGTCGGGTGAACCAGCGATAGCCGCTGGCGCAAGAACGCTTGGCCCTGAGCGCGGTTGAAGTGATCTTCATGGGTGTACTTCCATCCAAGTCGGAGGTCGGCGCTGCGAGCTTTCGCCACCGTCACCTTCGTGGGTCAACACGGATCGCACCGGCGGTCAGAGCCCGCGTTCGAGGCGCTGCTGCGGGTGACCGGAACTGCCTTGCGGCAGGAACGAACGCCTGAATCCACCAGTTAGCGCAGGCATTCATGTTGAGGACATGCTCTCGTTCGATCCAGCCGTAAAGGAACCAGGCGAGGTGGTGGTACCTCTGCGGCTGCAGGGCTGTCAGGCCGATCCACGGCATCCCGGTCATGTTCATGAGGTCCTCCGCGGCATGAAGCGCGGTGTGGCGTGGATCCAATGCGCAGGGGTCAATGCACCGGCATGAGCAGCGGCCCTCTGGGCGAGCGTGGCGCTGTCTGGTTGTGCTTCCGACTCCATCCGAGGCACCAGCGTCGATGCAGCGTGTGGCGGAGACTCGTCCCGGGGCCGCGGCACGATCAACATGTCGCACTCCGACCCTGACAGGACGCGGCTGCTGACGTTGCCGAGCAGGAATCCGCCCACGGTCGATCGACCCTGCTTCCCGGCGACGATGAGGTCGGCACCAAGCTTTTGGGCTTGACGCAGGATCGAACGCACAGCGGGCCCGTACTCCAGCGCGAAGCTGATGGGCGTGCTGTCCAGGCCGAGCCTGGCGACCTTACGACGCATGCGCGCGTTGGTTCCTGCCTCTTCCATCATGCGGGTCTCCCTGATGATGTGCTCGGGCACATCGGTATCGCGCAGCACGGCCTCGCGCTGAGAGTTGATGGCGTGAAAGACATGCATCCCGGTCTTGTGTCGCATGCGGGCAGCGACCCGAATCGCGGCATCGGAGGAAGCCGTGAAGTCGATCGGCACCAGGATCCGCCGGTACGACTGTTTGACCGGCGTCCTGATGACGAGGACCGGGCGTCGACTGGTTCTGAGCATGCGATCCACGGTTGCGCCGACCAGCAATCCTTTGAGCCGGCCGTGACCGCGCCGTCCGAGCACCACCAGGTCTGCACGCTCCGACTCCTGCATCAGGGTTTCGAGGGGATCACCGACCACGACCTCGATGCTGGAGGTCACGTCAAAGGCGCCCGAGATCTCGACGGCCACGCACTGCAACGCGTTGCGCGCCTGCGCGGCCTTGAGGTCGATGTCGATCGTCGGTGAGAACCAGTCGCGCAGCGGCTTGCAGCCAGCGGAATTGAGCACGTGCAGAATGTGTAGGCGTGCGCCGTGCTCGTGCGCCAGCAGCGCCGCGCGGCGCACCGCATTGTTTCCGTCGACCGAGAAGTCGGTTGCCACCAGTAGGGATGTAAACGATTCCATCTGTGTTGTCCTCACGAACAGTGCTGTTCCGAGAGGCGCCAGACGAGCGTGTGCCTAAGGCGCGAAGTGAATCGCACCGAAGCCGCAGTTTCGGGATGCCCGTCGTCGCCACCTGTGTGAAGTGCAGCGCAGTGGCCGCACGCGGCGGCTACATCGCGTAGTCGCCGCTCGACTCGGGCTGGAAGAGGATGGCCAGGATCTCGGCCGCCTTTTCGTCGCCGGACGGGGTGGACCAGCGGGCAACGCTGCCGACCGGTAGGCCGAGCAGGGCGCTGCCGACCGGTGACAGCACCGACACGAATCCCACCGCCGGCTCCGCGTCCGCGGGGTAGCACAGCGTCAGTGTGTTGCGCTGGCTGGTCTGAGTGTCCTGTAGCAGAACCTGCGAATACATCGTCACCACGTCGGGCGCGACCTCGCGCGAAGGCACGAGAGCGGAGGCGTCCAGCACGTCCTCGATGGCCCGGAGTTGCGCCGGGGATCCGTCACCACGCGCATCGCGGCGCAGCAGGTTCAACAGGCGGACATGGTCCAGTTCAGTGAGCGTACGCTCGATTGTCACGACTTCCACGAAGCATTCCTTCAGTGTCAGGTGGCGCGTCTACCGATAGCAGACACGCACCAACGCGCGGGCTGAGAGCCCGGCGATCTGAAGTTTGCGCAAATGGGGTGGAAGTGATCGCCGGGCCTAAGGATGTGCGGCCGGCTGACAGGTGTGTGTCCCCATCCCGGCACGCAACTGCGGCGTGCACAGTGGCCAAGCAGCACGCGGGGCTGCTTCGCAAGGTGCACCGCAGAACGCGGCGTGGACAAATAGGGAGCACATGATGGAAGTCTATCGCCGTTGTCCCGTTCGAGCAATTCTTGCAACGCAAGTCGCACTGGGGCGTAGGCGTATTGCATGCGCAGGGAGGAACACTCGACGAAGATTGCGTGGGCTCCTGTCACGCAAGACACTGAAATGACGCGACAGCATTTTCCAGGGCTCGTTTATAGGCAATGCGACGGCACTGAATTGGGATGCCCAGACCTTGGATGCCGCCAGACGGCAAAACGTGGCAACCCGACCGCGCAGTTCCTCGGTTACTCGCCTCGCAGCCCGCGCACACGCGCCTTCAGTTCGGGTAGCACTTCGGCTTCGAACCAGGGATTGTGTTGCAGCCAGCCGTTGTTACGCGGGCTCGGGTGCGGCAGCGGCATGACCGGTGCCCCATGCTCGCGCCAGGCCCTTACGGTCGCGGTCAGTGTCGCGCCGGAGCCTGGCTTCAAGTGCCAGGCCTGCGCGTGCGTGCCGATCACCAACGTCAGCTGGATCGACGGCAGTTGTGCCAGTAGACGGGCCCGCCACGTTGCAGCGCACTCGGGCCGCGGCGGAATGTCGCCCGAGCGCCCTTTGCCGGGATAGCACAAGCCCATCGGCAGGATGGCAATGAAGTCGGGGTCGTAGAACGCGGCCTTGTCGATTCCCATCCAGGCGCGAAGCCGGTCGCCGCTGGCGTCGTCGAACGGGACACCGCTGGCCGCGACCTTGCGTCCGGGTGCCTGACCTGCGATCAGAATGCGCGCCGCTGCTCCGGCCTGTAGCACCGGACGCGGTGGCATCGGCAGATGCGCCGCACAGATCGTGCAGGCGCGCACCTCCTGCAGCAGGCGGTACAGAGCCGTGCTCGACGGGAGGGCAGGCCGGACCTCTGCCTTCACGGTCGCGATGGCGGGCTCCCGCGGCAGACCGGCGTCTGGTTCGCTTGCTGCAGGTAGGCAATCAGATCGGCGCGATCCCGATGGTCGGGGACGCCGTCGTAGGTCATCGCGGTACCTGGAAGTGCCTTCATCGGTGCGGCCAGGAAGCGGTCGAGCGTCTTCTCGTCCCAGATGATCGCGGACTGCTTCATGGCCGCAGAGTATGCAAAACCCGGCACGCTGCCGGCGCGGCGACCAAGCAGGCCGCAATGCCGCGGCCCGACACGGTCGTATGCGAGCGCGTGGCAGGCCAGGCAGCGCGCGTAGATCGCTTCGCCGCGCATCGAATCCGGCGCTGCCAGCGCGGGCGGGCCCACACCGAGTCCGCCCAGCCCCAGCACAGCGGCGATCGTCAGCACACGGGCCGTCATGACATGAAAGCCGTCGGCACCGGCGGCTCGCCCAGGGCCTGGCGCAGGATGGCCCAGTGCATCGCCTCGTCTCCCAGGATGCTGGCGGCCGCCTTGGCCAGGTCGCGGTTGCCGAACAGGGGCACGGCGCCCAGGTAGGCGCTGACGGCACCCTGCTCGAGACTGGCCGCGAACTTCAGCACGTCGACCTGCGACTTGAGCTGCCCGACCGGAAAGTTGTAATTGGCCTTGGCCTGCGCCGGTTTGCCGCCCAGCTTGGTCACGGTCTTCGCCAGCAGGTCGGCATGTTCCTTGTGATGGCCCTGGAAGCTCAGCGCGAGGTCCAGCACGCCTGCCTGCAGGAGCTTGCTGTCGGCGCCCAACTGGTAGGCGGCGATCGCCTCCAACTCGGCGCCGAGCGCGGTATTGAGGATCTGCACATCCTGCGCGCCGGCACCGGCCTTGGCGGCGAGCGCATCGTTGCCGGCAAGCAGCGCCACCGCAGCGCCGGACAGCGTCAGTCCGGTCCGGCCCAGGAACAGGCGGCGGGCGGCGAGCGGGGACGACATCTGGAAGAAGGACATCACATGCTCCTGATTGGGTGAGTGAGCCCATTCGATGGCCACCGCTTCATTGGCGTTCCCGCTCGCGGCGTGTTCCGCCTTTCCACGTAAGGCCCTGCGGCCTGGGCGCGAGCAATGAGGCTGCGAGCCGGTCGCCGATGACCCGGAGCAGTCTGTCGATCGAGGTCGGTACCCCCACGCGATGCGTTCACCGGGGTGAACGAGAGTGGGCGCGAAGCGCGTGGCGGTCCAGTCCTTGATTGAGTCAGGCTCCGGCCTTGTCGGTGCGGTCGTTCAGCCTGGCCATCACACCCGCCACGATGCGGTCGCAGCGCGCACCGTCGAAGGAAAAGGCATCGGCCAATGCGTGATCGATATTCCGAGCCAGGCCCTCGCGAAGCAGGCCACGGGCGCGGAAGAAGCGTGTGCGCACCGTGGCCTGCGGCAATCCCAGCGCTGCCGCAACCTCGTCGACACTCAATTCCTCGACGGCCCGCAGCATGAACACCGTGCGAAACGCCGCCGGCAGCGCGTCGATGCACACCTCCATCAAGGCGCGCACCTCTGACCGCATCGCAGATTGATCGGGCCGATCGTCCGGGTTGCCTTCCACCACGTCCTGCATCGAGACGTCCGCGAGGTCGATCGTGGCGTCGGAGGCCAGCACCTGGGCGCGGTGGCGGCGCAGCCGACCCAGCGCTTCGTTGATGACAATGCGTACCAGCCAGGTCGACAGGCGTGCCTCGGACCTGAAGCTGCCGAGAGCACGCCAGGCTCGCAGATAGGCCTCCTGCAACGCATCTTCGGCTTCGGCGTCGCTCTTCAGGATGCTGCGGGCCGTGCGGAACAGCAGCCGGTTGTGCCGCCTCATGATTCGTTCAAAGGCGGCATCGTCGCCGTCGGCGGCGCGCGCCGCAAGCGCCGTGTCGGTCGTTTCGTCTGTCAGGGCGGTGGCTGTTGCCAAAGCTGCGCCGTGCATGCTGGCCTCCACAAGAATGGAACTACGATCTGTTGGATGCGGGCTGGGGTGGTTTCATTCCCGCGTCGTCTGCCGACATAGTTCTGCGGCCCGCGCGAGGCATTGCTCGGCCTCTTTGGCGATGCGTTTCACGAGCGTGCCCGCTGGCGCCACGGCGTTGATGCCGTCGACGCCTTCGCCGGCCCAGACCATGGTGGTGTCGAAATCCTCCGCGCGCAACGCCGCCTGGAAGGCGGCCGATTCGGTGTCGAGCACTGCGGCCAGTTCACGTTCGTGCCGTGCCAGCGCGCCATGAATGGGTTGCGCAGCGCGCGGCCGGTGGTGCCGGCCGGCCAGTCCAGGCCACGGACAATGTCGAACACGGTCGTGCGCTGCGTACCGTCGGCGCTGCCTTCCACGATGGACTGCTTTGCCCGCGGTGAGCCCAGGGCCTCATCGCTGGCATAGAAGCGGGTGCCGATGAGGGCGCCTTGCGCGCCCAGGGCAAGAGCGGCCGCCAGGCCCCGGCCGTCGGCAATGCCGCCTGCAGCCAGGACAGGGATCGGATCGACCGCGTCCAGCATCGCCGGAACCAGCGGCAGCGTCGCGCATGTCCCGCCATGCCCGCCGGCCTCGGTGCCCTGGGCCACGACGAGATCGGCACCGGCTTCGCTCGCCAGCCGTGCGCTGGCCAGATCCTGCACTTGGCAGATCAGCCGGCAGCCGGCCGCCTTGATGACCGCTGCATGCGGCCGCGGGTCGCCGAAGGACAGCATCACCGCGTGCGGGCGTTGTGCGAGCACTAGGTCGACGATGCTGCGGTCGCAGGACCAGGTGATCAGGCCGACGCCCCATGGCCGGGAGGTGAGCTGGCGGACCAGATCCAGTTCATGGCTCAGCCAGGCGCGGTCACCGTAGCCGCCACCGACCAGGCCGAGGCCGCCGGCGTTGGACACTGCAGCTGCCAGACGGCCGCCGGAGACGCCCCCCATCGGAGCCAGGACGATGGGGTGCTCGAGGTCGAACATGCGGGTGAGTGCGGTCGCGATCATGGGGGAGTCTCCTGGCAGTGGAATTCGGGGCACCGTGTTCGGCCGGTGACCCCGCCTTCGTTCACCTCGACGATGAAGTTCGCATCGAAAAGCGGGTTCTCGTCGACACCGCCGCGGGCGTAGCCACGCGGGTTGCAGACGACGCGGCTGCCGTTGACGCAGTGGTCGAAGCTGTCATGTGTATGCCCGTGAATCCACAGTGATACGCGATCTGCCCGCAGCAGGTGCGCGGCGTCTGACACGAAGCAGGCATTCAGCAGTGAATCGGCAAAGCGCGGGTGGATGCTGTGGCGCGACGGTGCGTGATGCGTGATCACCACCGTGGGCCCGTCATGGACGGCGGCCAGTCGGCCCTCCAGCCATGCCGCGTGGCTCCTAAAAAGACCCGCCGAGTCATCCGGCGTGAAGATCTCGGCCGAGGATTCACGGGCACGGATGCGGCTGAAGTCGCGCATCAGACGCTGGGCCTCGACCTTCGCCGCGGCGCGCTGCTGCGGGTCGTCGAAGAGTTCGAAGTCGGTCCACAAGGTGGTGCCCAGGAAGCGCACACCGTCCATCACCACCTCGCGCTTGTCCAGCACCTGAACCTGAGTGCCCCTGGACAAGCGCTCAAGTTCTTCGAGCGCGCCGTCGATGCTGCCGCCATAAAACTCGTGGTTGCCGGGCACGTAGAGCACGGGCTTCTCGAACTTCAGTGCCCAGGCGATGGATTCGCGCGGGCGCGAGATGTCGCCGGCCAGCACGACCACGTCGGCATCGTTGACCGGCCAATCCATCGCACCGAATCCCAGGTGAAGGTCCGAGAGGATGTTCAGTTTCATGGTGGGGTCGCGATCAATGGCAGGGACGGAGGACTCTCTGGGCGTGAAGGCCGCATCGCGCAGGGCATCGAAAGCTTTCTATACATCACAGCGTGATATATATTAGCGCCAATGGAGATCCGCCATGCCTGATCGAAAGATGTCGAAAGCCGATTTCGAGACGCTGGCACACTTTCGTTACCAGCTGCGCCAGTTCCTGCGCTTCAGCGAAGACGTGACGCACCAGCACGGTGTGACTCCACTGCAGTACCAGCTGATGCTGCAGATCCAGGGCTACCCGGGCCGAAGATGGGCCACCGTGGTTGAACTGGCCGAGCGCCTTCAGGCCAAGCACCATGGCGTCGTCTCGCTGGTGTCCCGATGTGAGGCCGCCGGCTGGGTACGACGCGTAGCAAGCCGCGACGACAAGCGACGTGTCGAGGTTCACCTCACGCCGCAGGGACGGGCGTGTCTGGAGCGGTTGGCGCGCCTGCACCGGGAGGAACTGAGATCGGTCCGTGACGGGCTCTTGATTCCGGACTTCGCGGCGGTCGTTTGCGATGGTGCGACGCAGCCGACCTGCGAATTGCGATGAATTCCGCCACCCCTTCCAGTTCAAACCAGCCCCTGTTTCCGATTCGTACGACCATAGCGGCGGGCCTCATGTCGGCGAAATCGGTGGATGCGTGTCCAAGGCGCCGCCCGCTTCCCCGGCTCCAATCATCTTCAGGCGGATCTTCTCTATCGCGTGGACCGGCTCGAGCCCCTTCGGACAGACCTCGGCGCAATTCATGATCGTGCGGCAGCGAAACAACCGATAGGCGCCGCTCAAGTCGTCGAGACGCTCCTCGGTGGCGCGATCGCGGCTGTCGACGATGAAACGATAGGCTTGGATCAAACCGGCGGGGCCGACGAACTTGTCGGGGTTCCACCAGTAAGATGGGCACTGGCTGCTGCAGCATGCGCAGAGAATGCACTCGTACGAGCCGTTCAACCGTTCACGCTCGGCAGGCGACTGAAGCCGTTCCTTTTCCGGCGGCGGCTCCGCGTTGACGAGGTAGGGCTTGATCGAGTGATACTGTTTGTAGAACTGGGTCATGTCGACGACGAGGTCGCGAATGATCGGAAAGCCCGGCAAAGGCCGGATGACCACCGGTTCCTTGAGGTTGCGCACGCGCGTGATGCACGCCAGGCCGTTGCGGCCGTTGATGTTCATCGCGTCTGAGCCGCACACGCCTTCCCGACACGACTTTCTGAGCGTCAGCGTCGGATCCTGCTGCTTGAGGCGCAGGATCACGTCGAGCAACATGTGCTCCGTAGGCAACAGTTCGATCACGAAGTCCTGCATGTACGGCTTGGCGTCGCGTTCCGGGTCGTAGCGGGAAATCGATAACTTCATGGCGACTTTCGTTTCGATACGCGCAGGCGTTGGTTTCAACGAGGTATCGACACCAGGATCCAAACCACGGCGATGGCGATGGCCATCAGGCCGCAGCCTACGGTGACGAGCAGGAGACGCTGCAACGCCTGCGGCTTCGCGTAGTCGAGCAGCACGTCGCGCAGGCCCACCCACATGTGCGACAGCAGCGCCGCGAATAACGTGGCCAGTGCGACTTTGATGCTGGGGCGGCCGACCCATTCGTGCCATTGCGCGTAGTCGTGCACCGGATCGAGTGCGAAGGTGGCGAGCAGGAATATCAAGAAGGCCAGCATGTAGACGGCACTGAGCCGCTGGACCCACCACGCGGCCAGCCCGGTAAAAAACCTCGTGCCTGGAAGTTTCATGGCAAAACCACAGCCGCAAGCGCCGCCAAGACGACCCCTCCGAGATTTACCACCCAGGCACTGCGCCGCGCCGAGCGCAGCGGCGAGCCGATGTCGAAGTCCGACAACAGGTGCCGCACTCCTGCGAGTACATGGTGCGAAAACGCCCAGACAAGAATCACCAGCGCTGCCTTGACGGGAACGAATCGCAACAGGCTTGACACGTGCCCGAACGACTGTTCGTCTTTGAGCGACAAGGCCAGCAGGTAGACAACAGCGGGGACGCCGATGGTCAGCACAACGCCGCTGATCCGGTGGCCGATCGAAGTCAGCGCACCCACCGGCATCCGGATCTTCGTCAGGTCGAGAAAAACGGGGCGGCGAAAGCGTGGGGAGGTCATCGCTACATCCACTCAGTGATAGCCGACCCCCATCACGTAGTCGCGCAGAAGGGCCTCTTCGTACTGACCTTCGAGCAACAGTTCGCGCAGCGCATCCCGCGCATTCACGACGCCTGAGGGCCTGCCTTCGGTGTCGACGACCGGAATGTGCACCCGTCCGCTCGCCTGCATCATCGACAGCACCCCGGGCAGGCCATCGGTGGCGCGGCACGAGATCACGTCCTTCGTCATGATGCTGTCGGCGGTGTCGGTACAGGTGCGGCCCGTGCAGCGACCGATCTGCCGGACGATGTCTGACTTGGTGACCACGCCGATCATCCTCTGTTCATGATCACAAACCACGACCAGGCTGATCTGGGTGCTCGACAGCAACCGCGCCACTTCCCGCAGGAGCGCGTCGGCCCGGACCGTGAGCAGCCGCGAACGGGCCGCAGCTGCGATGCTGCTGACTTGCTTCGTGCTCAATCCGCGCTCCCGATAGCGTGAACTTGCCCGCTGAGAGGCGGATCGCCGACGCTCGCCGCAGTGGATTGCAGATTGCGCAAGTTGTCAGATCTTTCGATGAGACTGATCGTCCGGGCCGCTTGGATCGTCAGCAAACCGCACGAGCTCGGCACTTGTCAGCGGCAGCGAGTCAGCCGGCAACTCCGCCGAAGCGGAAGGCACACGCCCGCCATCACCGGCCCCGCCTTCGTTGTTCCACCTCGAAATCGCCCTGGCGAGGAGACGGCTTCGCTCCGATGCATCGGGCTCTCGATCAGACAGCATGTTCATGTGATGTTTCCAATTCCGGCCGTCGATTCGTCGACAGGTGAACATAACCCCCGGCCACTGATGTCATGTCGACTGCCGGTTCAAGAGCGGCGCAAATAGCCCAGACCGAGCGCGTCGCGAACGAGCGCCATCGTCTGGGCGGCGAGGACGCGTTCGCGCTTTGATCCGGCCTCGACGACATCGCGAACCCATGGCATGTTGCGCTCAAAACCAGCACGCCGCTCGCGCATCGGTTCGAGCAGACTGTCGAGGACCCCGGTCAGCCGGTCTTTCAACTCTTGGTTGCCCACGCCGCTGCGCTGGTAGCGCTCCTTCAGGTCCATGACTTCAGCCGGTTGGGCGTCGAACGCGTCGAGGTACGCGAAGACGGGGTTGTCGGCGACGATGCCCGGTTCGCGCGCGCCACGCGGCGGGCCGGCGAACATGGTCCGCACCTTCCGGGCCACCTCGTCGGCACTGTCCTTGAGGTTGATCGTGTTGCCACGCGACTTGCCCATCTTGGCCTGACCGTCGGTGCCGACGAGCCGCGGTACCCGTCCGACCAGCGCCTGAGGCTCAGGGAAAACCGGCCCGACCTCCCGATTGAATCGCCGCGCCGTCTCGCGCGCCAACTCGACGTGGGGCAACTGGTTGTCGCCGACCGGGACCAGTTCGGCGCGCGGTAGCAGGATGTCGGCGACCTGCATCATCGGGTAGATGTAGAACGCGACCGGGATCGATCGGCCCGAGGTGGCCGCATCGTCGGGTCGTTCGATCGACGCCATTTCGGCCTTCAAGGTCGGGTTGCGGTCGAGCATGCCGATTGAACAGTACCAAGCCATCCACATGGCGAGCTCGGCGTGCTCGGGGACCACGCTTTCGATGACGAAGCTGCTTTTCTCCGCATCGAGGCCGGCGGCCAGCCAGTCGAGCGCCACCTCCCAGACGGCGCTGCGAACGCGTGGAAGATCCCCTGCATGGTCGGAAACCTGCCAGTCGGCGATGAGGAAGAAGCATTCGTGCTCGTGCTGCAGCGTGAGCCAGCTCTCGATGGCGCCGGCGTAGTGCCCGAGGTGCAAGGGGCCGGTGGGTCTGACGCCGGTCAGGATGCGCTTGCCGCTGTTCATCGAATGCATCCAGGCGCGGCAGGGTTCACCGGATGGACCCGTGTTCGGTGACGATGAACTGCATGCGAATGTCGTGCGGCAGCGGATGAATGGTGGGGACGGCCGCCATGGCGAATCCGACCCCGACCACCAACGGTCTGCCCGCCATGGCCGCGAGCGTGCGATCGTAGTAGCCGCCGCCGTAGCCGAGCCGGAAGCAGGCAGGATCGAATCCGACAACGGGCGACACCACGACGTCCGGCAGCACGTCGATGCCGTCGGCAGGCACCGGAATGTTCCAGATCCCGCTGGCCATCGCCGCCCCCGGCCGCCAGCTGCGGAACACGAGCGGGGCGTGGTGCTCGACCACAACGGGCAGCGCACATTGCGCACCGCCTGCATGGATCTGTTCCATCCACGAACGAAGGCTCGGTTCACCGCGAAACGGCCAGTAGACGCCGACCGTCCGGCCCTGGACGTTGCCCAGCGCGGCGCTCAGATGGCGGCCGATCGCTTCAGCATGACGCCGTCTCTGATCGGCAGACAGTGACAGTCGTTCGGCAACGAGGCGCTGCCGCTCGGCCTTGCGCCACAGCATGGTGGCGCTGCGGCCCAGGCTGCGTGCTTCGATGTCGTGGTCGATCATCTGGGCGCCGCTGGTTCACCCCGACGTTTCTGGCCTCGCCGGTGGATCGGGTTCAGGGGCATCCAGACCCCACGTCATCCAGTCTTCGCCGAAGAGCTCGGACGGATGCAGCGTTGCCACGCTGCCGTTGCCGCACATCAGTGCGTCCACAGCGCAGTACTTGTCACAACCCCAGCAGATGCGCTCGGGATGCTTGGGATGGATGGGGAATTTCTTGACCATGGTGGTCATTCAGGCGCGCCGGCCCGGATCAGCATGAGTGGGCGAATTGCGGGGCGCGGGTTCTGGAGCGGGGCGCTCATGGCTGCGATTGCGATCAATCGGATGAACTGACGAAGCTCTCGAGCATAAGAGGTATGTATGTTGCATCTTATAGGAT